>JAUVQZ010000050.1 GCA_030597865.1 Pseudomonadota bacterium
CGGCGATCCACCTTTACCATTTCTGACCCCGGTTCAACGTCAACGCTGATACCGATAAGGGTATCCTTGACACTGGAATAGGCGGAGATGAGCTGGGTATTATGCATGATAAAGTCTGAAAGATCCATCACCGCAGTCTGCGGTTTTTCATACATGTTAAAATTTTTAAAGGATTTTAGCAGATGCTCGATCCTTGTTATTTCTTCAAAGAGTCGAACAAAATAAACCTCAATTTCATCAGGTGAGTAGCGGTCTATATTCTTCTGAAGAACGGTGAGGGCCATCTTGATGGAGTTGAGGGGGTTGCCGATCTCGTGGCGGATGCCTGAAAAGATGTAGCCGACATTATTCATCGTCACGACAGCTTCGGCGATGGAATCCATCCTTTTCTGGTCAGTAATATCCTGAAGCAGGATGGAAACAAAACGGCGTGATTTTTCCGGGGAATCCAGGGTGTAGCCGATAAAACGCTCACCATGTTTTTTGACACTCTTGATCTTCTTAGGGGGGTCAGAATCGAGAAGTTCGTTCACTGAAGACTCTATGACAGGATAGAACGAGTCAAAATCAGGAGAAAGCTTGATGAGATTAAAAATCTCGGAGGCCTGCTGGTTGTAGTAGGTGACAACCTGTTTTTCGATGTCAAGAATGACAAGGCCGAGGTGGATTTCTTGGAGAATGTCCCTGAAAATTTGACCGTCGCAGTCTTCTGGAGGGTGAGCCATGGCTTTGTGAATAATGTTAGAATTTAGCAGGAAGAATGTTTATTTGCCAAAATGGTATTATTGTGCGAAAATTTTTTTTGTCAAGTGGGTGGCGATATTGTCCTGTGAAGGCGGCTGATGCCGGGTGTTTTTTTGGGTTCAGAGATGTGATAGGGAGAAATCTGTTGCGTTATTTCTCAAGGAGGGATAGGCCTATGTATGATAATTTATATGCATCATTTTAACAGGTTGTCTCCTAGGTGTGTTTCCTGTCTGCTGATACCTGTAAATTGGGTTTCCCTGATGGTGAAGGCTTTCTGTCTGGACGCAGACGTCGCCATTTAAGTCATGTATTTATTATCCGCCCATAAAGGGGGACGACCGAGGCTGTTATGTCAAAAAGAATCCACGTAAATGCCGATAATCTGGCGGCAATCAAGTGCCCCCACTGTCAGAGCATGAAGCTTATCTCTGTGCACAAGTTTAAGGGGGTCAAGCATTCCCTCAAGATAAAATGTACCTGTAATAATAGTTTCTCAGTTGCTTTGGATTTTCGTGAGAGGTACCGAAAATCGACAAATATTGATGCCAAATATGTCAAGCTCGATAAGGACATAAAGAAAATAGATAAACAGGCCCAGCCTAACTTGAAAAGCAAGGTGGCAGACCTGTCCCTCAGTGGCCTGGCCTTGACAATAATCGGCTCCCATAATCTTCAGGTCAGCGATGAACTCATTGTGGAGTTTACCCTGGACGATAGGGCCCATACCCATATGAAGAGAAGGGCCATTGTCCGCGTGATTGGTCAGGGCTTTGTCGGCTGTCAGTTTGATAAGGTTGATTCTCCGGCCTATGATAAGGCCCTTGGCTTTTATTTGATGCCCTGACTTCTGTCCGGGTATGTTTTGTCTTTGGGCCATGCTTTTACGAAAAAAAGCATGGCCTTTTTTTACGTAGCTGCCCTGGAATGACCGTGGCCTCTTAGATGGTTGTTGAGGGTGAAAAAAAGGGCGTTGTTGCCGTGTTGCCGCTCTCCAGCGCAACCCCGGCAGAGGGTTAAGCGGGTTGTGGCTATGATGGAAGTGATACATATGTTGTGGCAGGGGCTGGTCCTGCCCTTAATGAAGTTGCTTTTCTATGTTTCCCTGGGGTTGGCCATTGCCAATTTCATAGAGGCACTCAACTGGACCCATAGGATAGCCCGTGTTTCAAGGCCGCTCATTCGTCTGGGACATCTTTCCAGCGACACAGGGGCGAGTTTTTCCATGGCTTTTTTTTCAGGAGTTGCCGCTAACACAATGCTGGCCGAGGCCTTTGACCAGGGGCGCATTGATAAAAAAGAGCTTGTGTGCGCCAATCTGTTTAACTCGCTGCCCACCTATTTTCTCCATCTGCCCACCATGTTTTTCATCACCGTACCTCTCATTAAGGGTGCGGCCCTGATTTATGTTTCTATCACCTTTGTGGCTGCGGTGTTACGGACGCTGATTATAATTGTGGTGGGCCGTTTTCTGCTCGAAAAGAAAAAGTATGAGACCGTGGAGTTTGCTGAACGAAAACGTCTGGGTTTTCAAGATGCCCTTGTCAAGGCATGGAAGAGATTTCGTAAGCGCCTGAAAAAGATAGTTTTTTTTACTGTTCCTATCTACACGGTTATTTTTATCCTAAATAAGTCAGGGGGCTTTGGCTGGCTGGAAGGTTTTATGGCCGAGCATCTTAGTATTCTTTCCTGGCTACATCCCCAAAGCCTTGGTATTATTGTCTTGCATCTGGCTGCTGAATTTACGGCTGGTCTTGCGGTGGCAGGTGCCTTGCTTGATGCTGGAACCATGAGCTATCGAGAGATCGTGCTGGCGTTATTGGTGGGGAATATTCTTTCATCCCCTGTGCGTGCCGTTCGCCACCAGTTTCCTTACTATGCGGGGATCTTCTCCCCCCGCATTGCCTTGGAGTTGATTGTGTATAACCAGAGTTTCCGGGTCGGCTCCCTTGTTTTGGTGAGTCTCGTTTATTATCTGTTTTTCTGAGAAAAAGTTAATCTATGCGTTTCTTCAGCCTCTTCCTGCTAACTGTTTTCCCCCTTATGGCCCTTGCCGGACCTGTGTCGGCAATGACCAGCAGTGATCCGTTTCCGGTCCACTCCTCCATGCGGCCTAATGTGGAATTCTGGAAAAAGATATATTCGAAGTATCCTTCCACCAAGGGTGTTCTCCATGACAGGAATAATTTAGATATTATCTATGAAATTATAGACCTTAAACCCCACGGCCAAGGCAGCCGTAATATTAACAGTAAACGGGTCAAGAAGGCCAAGAAGCGCTATCAGGCCATCCTTGATAAGCTTGCCAGGGGCAAGGCGCCCTCCACAGGGGATGAACGCCGGATTTACGCCATGTTCGGTCCCAACCCGAAACGACATGCGTTTCGCCAGGCCCGGAACGATATCCGTTCCCAGACCGGGCAAAAGGATCGGTTCTTGGCCGGTGTGAAACGCTCTGGTAAGTATCTTGAGCGCATAAAGGATATCCTGAGAAATGAGGGCATCCCTGAAGATCTCGCCTATCTGCCCCATGTGGAATCTTCCTATAATTATGAGGCGTATTCCAAGTTTGGCGCCGCTGGTATCTGGCAATTTACCCGCTCAACAGGGCGGAATTATATGCAGGTTGACTACGTCGTTGATGAGCGTCGTGATCCCATTGTTGCCAGCCATGCCGCTGCCAAATTTCTTAAGAAAAACCATAAACTTCTCGGAAGTTGGCCCCTGGCCTTGACCGCCTATAATCATGGCCCCAATGGTATGCTGCGGGCCAAAAAGGCAAAGGGGAGTTATGCCCGCATATTTGATGAGTATAACGGCAAAAGGTTTAAGTTTGCCTCGCGTAATTTTTATGCATGTTTTATTGCCGCCCGCCATGTTGCAAAGCAGCATAGGCGATATTTCGGTAATATAAGCCTCGATAGGCCGGTTCAGTATCACACCGTTGAGATGGAGGGCTATGTGCCCATAGCCCGTATCTGTGATTTCTTCCATGTTGGGGTGGATGAGATCAAGAGGGTGAATCCTGCCCTGCGTCCCCCGGTCTTTAGCGGCCAAAAGTATATTCCAAAAGGCTATGAGCTCTGTTTACCCGGCAAGGCCCAAAAAATGGCGAGGATGTCCTCTGCCTTACCGTCCTCCCTGTTTGAAAAAAGGCAGAAGAGGTCGAAATTTTACCGGGTTCAACGGGGTGACACGGCAGGCAAGATTGCCAGGCGTCATAGGGTCAGTGTCAATGAACTCGTGGTGGCCAATAGTCTGGGGCGCCGGGCCACAATTTATGTCGGCCAGAACCTGCGTATCCCAGGGCTGGGGGAAAAGGCCACGGTGCTGGCCTCAGCAGCCACAGGCAAAAGACAGAGGTGGGCAGAGCCCAGCATGGCCAGCTTAGGGAAAAAGGTGCTGGCCAAGGCCACTGCCCAGGAGGGTGCCCGGTTAGCGGTGCGCAGCCTTGCCAAATGG
The DNA here is from genome assembly GCA_030597865.1 of Pseudomonadota bacterium. GTDB lineage: Bacteria > Desulfobacterota > Desulfobulbia > Desulfobulbales > SURF-16 > BM506. Next base: position 4,207 of record JAUVQZ010000050.1, read on the forward strand.
CGGCCACAGGCCAATCCCCATGGCCTGGTCGCGGCCCCTGAGGAGGATACCCCTGTCCTTTCCCTGGTGGCGCGGGCCGAAAAGAAGGTGGTTGGGCCTGTGGAAAATATGGTTGTTGCCCAGGCAGAGACGGTGGTGGTTGATATTCCAGGCCCTGCCTCGCCCCTTGTTGCCGAAGTCCCTCCAGTAGCCCCCTTAGTCCTCGAGGATATGGATGAACCCCAGATTCCTGCTGCAATGCCGGAGGTAGGGGGGGGGGTGCTGAGGAGATAGTGGCGGCCGAGGTGGTCAACCCGATGATACTGGTCGGAAATTTCGATGTTGCAAGGGTGAAAACCGTGAAGGGAACCACCATTGGCACCATTCAGGTCGAGGTGGAAGAGACCCTGGGCCATTATGCGGACTGGCTTGAAATTCCCACCCGTAAAATAAGAACCCTTAATAACTATCGGTTCGGCCGCTCTATTCATTATGGCCAGAAATTGAAGCTGCCCTTTGGCAAGGTCTCCAAGGATGATTTTGAAGAGAGACGCTATCTCTTTCATAAGGAGTTGGTTGAAGACTTTTTTGTGGCCTTTAATGTTGATGGCGAGAAAAGCTATCGGGTGAAGAAGGGGGATAACCTCTGGACCCTATGCCACGACGAGTTTGATCTGCCCTTCTGGCTCATCAAACAGTATAATGCTGGTTTTGATTTCCATGCCCTGCGCCTGGGTTCGGAAATTAAGGTGCCCATGGTCAGCAAGATCATTCCTGACAGCCATGTTGCTGAAGTGGTTCCTGCCAGTCTGCCGGGAAAAGCATGGGCCCAAAATCTCTCCCTGCAGAAGCTGGCAGGTCGATAGATCACCTTGCCAAGTCTCATTTTTCAAGGTGACCAATAGCAAGAGATGTATTGTTTCGGCTCTGCTGGATACCCATCATACATCTTTAGTTGCGCCGATTTTCTGGCCCTCCCCCTTAGCCAATAGCCTAATAGCAGGATCTGTCTGTATTATTATGAAATATTCTGAACCGAAAACTGTTTATCTCAGCGAATACCAGCCCCCTGATTTTTTTATTGATACGGTTGACCTGTCAATTTCGTTGTTTGACCATAGGGCCGTTGTCACCTCAAGTTTGAGCCTGCGCCGCTCCGAACAGGCCAGGGCAGATGCGCCCCTTGTCCTTGATGGCGAGGAGCTTCTCCTGGTGGAGCTGGCTGTGGAGGGGGAAATTCTCGACCCGGCTCAATATGAGGTGGGGGAGCAATCCCTCACCATCTTCAAGGTTCCTGATACCTTCACCCTGCGCTGCGTTACGGAGATTTTCCCCCAGAAAAACACCTCCCTGGAGGGCCTTTACCGGTCAAGCGGTAATTTCTGCACCCAGTGCGAGGCCCAGGGCTTTCGCAGGATAACCTATTATCTTGACCGGCCCGATGTCATGGCCCGCTTCACCACCACCATTGAGGCGGATAAGAGTATCCCGGTCCTCCTTGCCAACGGTAATCTTGTTGAGCAGGGGGGTATGGATGGGCAGCGTCATTTTGCCCGCTGGCATGATCCCTTCCCCAAGCCCTGTTATCTCTTTGCCATGGTGGCAGGGGATCTGGTCGCCATTACTGATAGCTTTACCACCCAAAGCGGCAAGGTGGTTGATCTCCATATATATGTTGAGGAGCATAATAAGGAGCGCTGTGGTCATGCCATGGCCTCTTTGCAGAAGGCCATGAAATGGGATGAGGAGGTCTTTGGTCTTGAGTACGATCTTGACCTCTATATGATCGTGGCAGTGGATGATTTCAATATGGGGGCCATGGAGAATAAGGGGCTCAACGTCTTTAACTCCAAATACGTCTTGGCCGAACCTGCCACGGCCACCGATGACGATTATGAGGGCATTGAAGCTGTCATTGCCCATGAGTATTTCCACAACTGGACCGGCAACCGGGTGACATGCCGGGACTGGTTTCAGCTCAGTTTAAAAGAAGGCCTCACCGTGTTTCGCGATCAAGAATTCTCAGCGGACATGACCTCCAGGGCCGTGAAGCGGATACATGATGTCCAGCTCCTGCGTAATGTCCAGTTCCCTGAGGACAGCGGTCCCATGGCCCATCCCATTCGGCCCGATCATTATATCGAGATCAATAATTTTTATACGGTCACCGTCTATGAGAAAGGGGCGGAGGTCATCCGCATGATCCATACCCTGCTCGGGCCTGAGGGGTTCCGGAGGGGCATGGATATCTATTTTGGCCGCCATGATGGTCAGGCCGTTACCTGTGATGATTTTGTCGCCGCCATGGCCGCAGGCGGCAATAGAGATCTCAGTCAGTTTAAAAACTGGTACAGCCAGGCCGGCATCCCCCAACTGCGGGTGGAGGGGGAGTATGATGGTCAGCAGAAGACATATAGCTTACGGGTGGGGCAGTCGTGCCCTCCCAGCCCGGGACAGGAGAGCAAGGAACCGTACCACCTTCCCCTCAGGGTGGGGCTTCTTGGGTCTGATGGCCGTTCTTTGCCCTTTCGTCTTTCTGGAGATGGGGCAGAACCAGCCAAGTCGCAGATCCTGGATGTCCGCGAGACCCAACAGGAGTTCGTCTTTGATAATATCCCGGAAAATCCCATCCCATCGTTGCTGGGCTCTTTCAGCGCCCCGGTAATGCTCCATTATCAGTATAGTGATGAGGACTTGCGCTTTCTCATGATCCATGATCCTGATGCCTTTAACCGGTGGGAGGCCGGCCAGCGCCTATCCTGCCGTGTCCTGCTCCAGCTTGTGAAGGATTTTCAGGCCAGACAGCCCCTTGTGCTGGCACCGGAGTTTGTCGAGGTGTATGGCAGGATCCTTAAGGAGGCGGACGATCCCGCATTTGTGGCCCGTCTCCTTGTCTTGCCCACGGAAAGGTATCTGGGCGAGCAGATGGAGGTTATTGATGTGGACGCCATCTTTGCAGTCCGGCAATTTGTCCGCAGTGAGTTGGCCAGGCAGCTCTTCTATCCATTGCTGTCATGCTATCACGCAGCAGTTTCTGATGCCCCATATCAGTATGATCCTGCCTTAAGTGGCCGGCGCCTCTTGAAGAACACCGCCCTTGCCTATCTGATGATGACCGGCAGGCCGCAGGTGGTCGAGCTTTGCCTCAATCAGTTTGGCCAGGCGGATAATATGACGGACACCCTCAGCGCCTTTACGGCCATAATGCATAACCAGGACTGTGCCGAACGCAGATCCGTCCAGGTCGCCTTTTTCAGCCAGTGGCAGAATAATAGCCTGGTCTTGGATAAGTGGTTCATGGTCCAGGCCACAGCGCCCCTTGTCACCACCCTGGCCGAGGTCAAGGAGTTAACCAGGCATTCCTCCTTTTCCCTGGCCAACCCCAATAAGGTACGCGCCCTTATCGGCGCCTTCTGTTCCGCCAACCAGGTCTGCTTCCACGATAAATCCGGGGAGGGCTATGGTTTCTTGACCGATCAGGTTCTGGCCCTCAACAGTACAAACCCGCAGATTGCCGCGCGGATCCTGGCCCCCCTAAGCCGTTGGCAGCGTTATGATGACAACCGGCAGCAACTGATGAAGGCCGAGCTTGAGCGCATTCTGGCCCATGGGGACCTGTCAAAGGATGTGTATGAAATTGCCGCCAAGAGTTTGCACGGCGCTTAACTTCTTTAGAGGAAAACGATATGGATATCTCAAAGGCCATTGCTGCCATGAAACAGAAGCCGGAATTTGCCCAGAATGTCGGCATGCTCCTGGTCCATAACGGTGTGGTGCGGGCCTGGTCACGTCAGAGCCGTGACCAGGTGGAATACCTGGAGGTCAGCCCGGATTATAAAAAGGTGGAGGAGATCCGCCAGGAATTTCTGCAACGGCAAGGTATCTTCGATATTGTTATCGAGGCCAGGGAGGGCCGCTTTCTGCCCGGCGATGATATGCTCTTCATGATTGTTGCCGGCGATATCAGGGAAAATGTCAAACCTGCCCTTGCTGATCTCCTTGATCGTATTAAGGCGGAAGCCATCAGCAAAAAAGAGATCGTCACGGCTTGATTCTCCCTGGCAAGTGGGGTACAAAACTGGCAGTTTCCTTGTTGCTGAGATAAAAAAATACCGGAAAGTGATTTATGTATACCTCCTCAGATTTGCGGAAAGGCCTGAAGATAGAGATCGACGGTGAGCCCTATATAATTACCAATTTTGAATTTTCCAAGCCGGGTAAGGGCCAGTCTCTCTACCGCTGCCGCTTGAAGAATATGGTGACCGGCAATGCCTTTGATAAGACCTATCGTTCCAGTGAAAAGTTCAAAAAGGCGCCCCTGGATGAGCGCAAGATGCAGTTTCTGTACAATCAGGGGGACGAGTATCATTTTATGGATACCAAGAGCTTCGAGCAGTACGTGATTTTGGAGGAAAATCTCCAGGACGTCATCCCATTCATGGTGGATAATATGGAGGTTGATGTTCTCGTCTTCCATGACAATCCCATCGGCGTCACCCTGCCTAATTTTGTCAACCTCACCGTCACCAAGTCTGATCCCTGGGTGAAGGGTGATACCTCGGGTACTGATACCAAACCGGTAACCGTGGAGACGGGTTTTGAGTTGCAGGTGCCGCCTTTTGTTGAAGAAGGTTCGAAAATTCAGATAGATACCCGGACCGGTACCTATATCACCCGGGTGAAAGAGTAGACTGGCTGTCAGCAATGAATCTGCACCGACTTCAGCAGCGGGCTGCCATTATCCAGGCAGTCCGCTTTTTTTTTATTGGCCGCAGCTATCTTGAGGTGGAGACGCCCATCCGCCTGCCTGCCCTTATTCCTGAGGCACATATCCTGCCCCTGCCATCGGCATCCTGGTTTCTGCAGACCTCCCCGGAGCTCTGCATGAAACGTCTGCTTGCTGCTGGTGTCCCGCGCCTATTTCAGATCTGCAAATGTTTTCGGGGCAGCGAAAGGGGCCATCGCCACCTGCCGGAGTTTACCATGCTCGAATGGTATCGGCTGGATGGCCAGTATCAAGACCTGATGATGGAGACCCAGGAATTTCTAGGGGATCTGGCCGCACGATTCAAGGGGGAGAGGGGTTATGATCAGGAGATCATCAGCCTGCTTGGCCAGCCTGATTGGCAGAGGCTGACAGTCCAGGAGGCCTTTGCCCTCCATGCGCCGATCTCGGTGGACAGGGCCCTGGCTGATGACTGTTTCGACGAGATACTTGTCGAGCATGTGGAGCCCCATCTGGGCCGTGATCGGCCCTGCTTTCTCCATGACTATCCCACCGCCCTTGGCTCGTTGGCCAAAACGAGTTCAACAAACCCTGCAGTTGCCGAGCGTTTTGAGCTCTATATCGGCGGGGTGGAACTTGCCAACGGCTTTTCAGAGCTCACCGATCCTGTGGAGCAACAGGGCCGTTTTGACAGGGAGGCTGACCTTGCCCGGGCCCAGGGTATTTTATTTGGTGATGTCCCGGAAAAATTCCTTGCTGATCTTGCCAGGATTGAGGCGGCCTGCGGTATTGCCCTGGGGGTTGATCGTCTCGTTATGCTGCTCACCGGGGCCCAGGCCATTGATGAGGTGGTCAGCTTTTCGCCGGAAACCCTTTAATGTCCTGGCAGGGCGCCCCGGCTGTTTAAGGGCGTCTTTTTTAGGCCTTCTGCAACTGTTTGAGCTTATGTTGGATGAGCTGCAGGTCATACCAGGCCGCCTTTTTGAGGTCTGGGACCTGGAGCAGTTGGCCGGGGTGATAGGTTGCCATCAGCGGAGTATCATGGAAGTGGTGAAAACGGCCACGCAGGGCAATGAGCTTGTTTTTGGTGGCAAGCAGGGACTGGCTGGCCATCTGGCCCATGGTACAGATGATCGATGGTTGGAATAACTTGATCTGTTCCAGGAGGTGGGGGCGGCAGTTCGTAAGTTGGTTCTCCAGGGGCACCTCAGCGCTATCAAGGGCGCATCTTATGATGTTGGCCACAAATACATCCCCCTCGCTTTCCTGGATGGCGGCAAGCATTTTCCCCAGTAGGTCTGCCTCCTGATCCGAGAAGATTCTTTCCTGGCCCCCACCCTCCCTGCTGGCGGCATTGCCGACAATGAGCAGGGTTGGTCTGTCCTGCCTGCCCTTGCCAAAGAGGGGCGTGGGGCGTTTCGCCTCTGTCACACAGCGTTCACAATGGCTGATGGTGTCTTTGAGGTCGGCAATGTCCTGGCCAGGGAAAGCAGGTTGCGCAGTCTTTTTTGCTTTGGGGGGCTGAGCCTGGGGGGGGGGTGCCGCCCTGCTGAGCGGAGCCTGTCGTGCCGCTGGAGTGGCAGGGATATTGGTAAAACTCGCTGTCCTTGGGTACTCAAGGCCAAGGGTGTTGTGGAGTTTGCAGAGCCTGTGGGTGGCATTGGTGATCTCAGCCAACTCTTGGGTCATCTCTTCTTTGTTCTGGGTACTCATGGTCGTCCCTCGCCACCACTATTCTCTGTCTGGCTATGGCCCACCAACGGAATAAGCTGGCACAGGGTTTTTGGCAAATAACCTGGATTATAGCTTAAAGAATGCATACTGTGCTCCAAGAGCAGGGAGGTGAGGGGCGGCAGGTAAGGTTTAGTACGCCCTGTGGTCATGATTTTGTCAAGCAATGCATACTACCCAACTGTTGCGGATGCGCAAGAATGATTTTTGATGAACAGAGAGGCAGAGGGGGCGCTGAGGCCATTCTTGCCAGGGATGCCGAAGAGATGTATCTCTGGTCATTGGTGCTGAGTGCCGTGGCAATCCCCCATTCTGTTGGCAGCTCCCAGGATGACTATGCCCTCTGGGTGGCCAAGGACAAGGTTCATGTTGCCCAGTATCAGATTTTTCTCTATGAAGAGGAAAATAGACCCCTGGTTGACAGCCAGGAGCGCTATCAGGACAAGGCCCTTTTCAGGCCCCCCACCTTGCTCATCATGGGGCTTTTTGTTCTCTTCTTTTACAAGACCGGGCCCTGGCAGGACCACTCCCTCTGGTTCTCCCAAGGGGCGGTGAACAGGCAGGCAATCCTGGCAGGTCACCAGTGGTGGCGTTTGGTGACTGCCCTCACCCTCCATGCCGATGTGGTTCACCTGGCCGGCAATATGATCATTGGTGGGGGTATTATCCACCTGCTCTGCAAGGTTTTGGGCGCGGGCCTTGGCCTGGCCCTTATTTTCTTGGCTGGAATCAGCGGCAATCTTCTTAATGTGCTTCTCCACCAAGGTCAGCATCTGTCGGTGGGCTTTTCCACCGCTGTTTTTGGCGCCGTGGGCATCTCATGTGGGCTGGAGATTATTCGGCGCCGGAGATGGAAGGGGGCGCTGCTCGGCCTTGGTGCCGGTCTGGGCCTCCTGGCCATGCTTGGAACCGGTGGCGAACGGGTCGACCTTGGCGCCCATTTCTGGGGATTTGCCGTGGGGGTGGCGCTGGGGGTTGTGACCTCGTTTGGGCGGCAATCTGCCGGTGGTTATCCCGGGTTTTGTCTGCAATTTACTTTGTTTTTCTCGGTGCTTACCTTGGTGTGGCAGGCCTGGAGCCGCGCCTTGGGTTTTGGTTGAAAAAATATTGTAAATACATGATAGTAGAAATCTGTCGTATTCTGCCACCGGTTATCTGCCCCTGGCAAAGAACCGAAATCTGGAACTTTTCTCTGCTACCCTGGTCATTCGATGAACAGTTTTTTGCAGCATGGAACTTTATAAATAAATAGAGGGAGAACATTATGTCTTGGCAAGATGAGCAGCCCCAATGGGGCAAAAAAAAAGGGCCATCCTCTCCAGAGGATTTTATCGCAGCCCTGCTCAAAAAGATCAAAGAAAGTTTTGAAGACGGCGGCAATAAGGGCGGCGGTACCGGCCCTGGTTCGGGATCAGGTCCCGACACTCCAAGCCTGAAGGGGGGACTCAGCGCCATCGGTCTTATTCTTGTGGTCATTATCGGCATCGTTGTTCTCCGTTCTTCTTTTTACACCCTTGATGAGGCCAAGGGTGAAAGGGGCGTGGTTCTGCGTCTGGGTAAATTCTATACCCTGACCGAGCCTGGGCCCCATCTCAAGATCCCCTTTCTCGATGAGGTTTTTAAGGTCTCGGTCTCTGAGGTCCGCAAGGAGGAATTTGGTTTCCGTTCCCGGTCCTTGGCCCAGAAATCCGTCTTTGCCAAGTCGGGCTATACCAGTGAATCCCTGATGCTCACCGGTGACAAGAATGTCATTGATGTTGAGTGGATTGTTCAATATCAGGTACAGGATCCCTATAAATTTGCCTTTAATGTCCGTAACGTTCCCCAGGCGGTGCGCGATGTCTCTGAGATGGTCATGCGCCGGGCGGTGGGCAACCACGGTTTTGATTATGTCCTTAATAATCGTGAGATGTTGGGCAATGATGTGGCCCGTGAGCTCCAGAAAACATTGAATGATTATGATAGCGGTGTCTATATCGGTGAGGTTCGTCTCAAGGATGTTACCCCTCCAGATGAGGTGAAGCCCGCCTTTAATGAGGTTAATGAGGCGGATCAGGATATGAAGCGCCTGGTTAATGAAGCAGAGCAACAGTATAACAAGGTCATCCCCAAGGCCCGCGGTGAGGCCAAGGGTATGATTGAGGGCGCCCATGGTTATGCCATTGAGCGGACCAATATTGCCAAGGGTGATACAGCCCGTTTTCTGGCAGTACTTGAGGAATATGAGAAGGCAAAGACCGTAACCCGCAAAAGACTGTATCTGGAGACCATGGAGACGGTATTGCCCAAGGTCAGCGAGGTCTATGTTATTGATAAGGAGCAACGCTCCCTGTTGCCATTGCTCAATGTCGGTTCTGCCAAGAAATAGGCGGCTGACAGCATCCAGTTTTATCTCAACCTATGGGCGATCCTTCGGGGTCGCTTGAAAATAAAGAGGAATTTTCATGAAAGCAGGTAAAATAGCACTTCTCTTTCTCGTTTTGGTGGCGGCCCTGGTCGTCTGGGATGGTTTTTACATCCTCCCTGAAGGGCAGCAGGCCGTGGTCACCCAGCTTGGTGCTCCGGTTGGAGAACCGGTGACCAACGCCGGACCACATTTTAAAATGCCCATGATCCAGAAGGTTCGTTATCTGGAAAAGAGGGTTCTTATCTGGGACGGCAAGCCTAACCAGGTGCCCACCCATGACAAGACCTTCATCTTTTTAGATACCACGGCCCGCTGGCGTATCCAGGATGCCATGATCTTTATGCAGGCGGTCCGTGATTACACAGGCGCCCAGGCAGTTCTTGACGATATTATCGACTCTGCGGTCCGTGACATTGTTAACAAGAATGATCTGGTGGAGATTATCAGGAGTTCCGACTGGGACGTCTCCCTCATGATGGGGGATAAGGGCAAGAATTATAAGGAAGAGGTGACGCTTGGTCGCGATAAAATTGCTAAACTTATTTTCCAGAATGCCTCGCAGATTACCCCGAAATACGGCATTGAGCTTGTGGACGTAATGTTCAAGAGGGTGAATTATATTGAGTCGGTGCGCAGCAAGGTCTATCAGCGGATGATCTCTGAGCGGAATCGTATTGCCTCTGAGAAACG
>JAUVQZ010000104.1 GCA_030597865.1 Pseudomonadota bacterium
CGTCATCATTGGTAACACCGGCCGCAGTCAGGATGCGGGCCACCATGGAAGACCATGTCTTAAGATCGTTCTTGGTATAGCCGACCAACGTGGCCGTGCCTGTGGTGCCAGAGGAGGCAGGGACCCTGACGATATCCCTGAGTGGCACGGCAAAAAGGCCGTAGGGGTAGTTGTTGCGCAGATCATCCTTGGTGGTGAAGGGCAGCTTGCTGATGTCGGCAAGGGTGTTGAAACCGTCCGGATCTATTCCCTCTTCCTTGAACATTTTACGGTAAAAGGGGACATGGGTGGTTACCCGGAAGAGGGTGGATTGCAGACGTTCAAGCTGGAGTTGCTCAAGGTCGGTTCGGGACATACACTCTCTTTCTTCTTCCCAGTAGTTCATGGCATTCACTTTAGTAAGGAGTTGACTGTCAAGGGTCAAAAACTATAGGGGCCATTGGCAGAAGAATAACGAGCTCTTTCCACTGTAATGGCCTGTTAAACTATATCACAGGTGGCCGTATCAGAATCAACATCCCGCCCCAGATAGGCCCGTTGGACGTCGGAATTGTTGAGAAGATCATCAGCAGGACCCTGAAGGATGATCTTGCCGGTTTCCAGGACATAACCCCGGTCGGCAATGGCCAGGGCGGCCTTGGCGTTTTGTTCCACCAGCAGGACGGTGTTGCCTGCCTCGCGCAGGCCCAGGATGATCTTGAAAATTTCCTTCACAATGAGCGGCGCCAGACCGGTGGAGGGTTCATCCATCATAATCAGCTTGGGGCCGGCCATCAGGGAACGACCCATGGCCAGCATCTGTTGCTCGCCGCCGGACAGGGTGCCGGCCAGCTGATCCTTACGGTCCCTAAGGACAGGGAAGATATCATAGATCGCCTTGAGCTCAGCGGTCTGGGAATACTCCCTGTCACGTTTGTAGCGGACATAGCCGCCCAGGATGAGGTTGTCCTCGACGCCCATGGTGGAGAAAACCTGACGTCCTTCAGGGACCAGGGAGCAGCCCATTTTAACGATATGCTGGGGGGAACATGGTTTCAGGTTCTGATCAAAAAGAACGATGTCGCCGCCGGTTGAGCGAATCATGCCGGCTATGGTGTAAAGCAGGGTGGTTTTGCCAGCCCCGTTAGCACCGATGAGGGTGACGATCTCACCGGTATCAACGTGCATGGAGATCTTTTTAAGGACCCGAAGTTTGCTGTACCCTGATTCAAGATTTCTAATTTTCAGCATAATGGATCCTGTTATTCGCCAAGATAGATCTGGATGACTTCCTCATTATGCTGGATCTCACTGGGGGTGCCTTCGGCAATATGCTGGCCACAGCTGAGGACGACAATTTCATCGGAGATATCCATGACAAGGCTCATGTCATGTTCCACCAGAAGCACCGTGATGCCCTGCTGCTGGATCTTGGTGATGAGCCGGGCCACCTCTGCGGTTTCATAAATATTGAGGCCGGCTGCCGGCTCATCAAGGAGGAGCAGGGTGGGATCTGAGGCCAGGGCCCGGGCAAACTCTATGGCCCGTTGCTGTCCAAAGGCCAGGCTGCTGGCCTCAACATCAGCAAACTGAGCAATTTCGAGAAGCTCGAGAAGTGCATAGGCCCGTGCGCGGATCGTTTTCTCCTCTGTCCTGGTGGAGGGCAGGTGGAGCATGGCGGCCCAGAAACCAGCCCTGCTCTTGGTGTGGAGGCCAACCATGACATTCTCCAGGGCTGTCATGCCAGGGAACATCTTGATGTTCTGAAAGGTGCGGGAGATGCCCGTGGCAGCGATCTGGTAGGGTTTAAGGCCGAGAATGGGCTGGGAATCAAACTCAACAGCACCGGAATCAGCGTCAAGGCCGCCGCAGATGAGATTAAAAAGGGTGGTCTTGCCGGCGCCGTTGGGGCCGATCACCGCCTTGATATCCCCCTTCTTCACATCAAAACTCACCGAGTTGACTGCGTGCAGGCCGCCAAAATGTTTATTAAGGCCATCTACCTTGAGAAGAGTCATGAGCCCTTCTCCTTTTTTTGACGCTTGAACTTGCTCCACAGGGTGAGGCGTAAAACACCCTCAGGGGCAAAGAGCATGATGATAATGAGTATGGTGCCGAAGACAGCATCATCGTAGGAACCAAAGAAGCCGCGCAAAGAGAGGAAGTTGAGAATGCCCCCCATGGTGAGTGCCCCCCAGAGGCTCGCCATCCCGCCGATGGCGACAATGGCCACATAGCGTACCGATTTCATGACCCCGGCATCCGATGGGCTGATGCCGCCGGTGTAATGGGTGAGGAGCACACCGGCCACGGCGGCAAAAACGGCGGATATAACAAAGGTGTACAGCTTATAGCGCGCCGTATTGATGCCCATGGAATCAGCCGCATCTTCGGCGCCATGAATGGCGCGCAGGGCCCGTCCCACCCTGGAATCGATCAGGTTTAGGAGCAGGACAAAGCCAGTAACAAGAACAGCAGCGGCAATATAATAATTCACCACCCTATTGTCGATATCTCCGTTAACGGTGAGGCCGGGAAGCAGGGTGAAGCCAGGTACATCTGAGATGCCGTCTGCCTCGCCAAAAAACTCCATGGCCAGGACAATGCGGAAGATAATAATGCCAAAGCCAAGGGTGGCCATGGCCAGATAATGGCCTTTGAGCTTGAGGACCGGAATGCCGACCAAAAAGGCGATGAGGGCGGTGATGGTGATGGCCAGCAGGCAGGCGAGCCAGGGGTGCACTGTGAGCAGTGGTTCACCGAACATACTGCTCCCTGCCGTGAGGAGCCCCATACTGTTGAGCATGCTCACCCAACTGCTGCCCCCTTCAAGCGCGGGCAAGAGGTTGGTGGTGGTAAGGGAGGCCGAGGTGTAGCCGCCAATGGCAAAGAAGCCGGCATGGCCCAGGGATACTTGACCGGCGTAGCCCATGACCAGGCAGAGCCCGATGATGAGCAGGCATGAGTACATGGTCATGGTGAGCTGGGTCAGATAATAGCTGGTGCCAGTGAGTTGCGTGGCAATCTGCACGGCAACAACAAAGACCACCAGAAGGGCAATGCCGGTTATTTTCTTGGCACCCATCAGAACTCCTTGAGACTGGCTGCCTCTTTATTGCCGAAGAGGCCGTGGGGCCGGACAAAGAGGATGACAAGGAGGATGGAGATGGAAATGGCATCCTGAAAAGCCAGGGGGAAACCAATGGCGATGCTGAAGGCCTCTATGATGCCTAACAGCAGCCCTGCGGCAACGGCGGCCAGGGAGTTGCCGAGACCGCCAAGGACAGCAACGGTGAAGCCCTTAATGGCCAGGCCTGTACCCATGTCATATTCGCTGGAGGTAATGGGCGACACCACGCAGCCGGCCACTGCGCCAATGGCGGCACTGAGCATGAAGGAGAATGTTACCATGTTCTTGGCGTTAATGCCGCACAGGGTGGCGGCCAGCCGGTTGGAGGCGCAGGCCTGCATCTCCTTGCCCAGGGGCGTGAATTTGAAAAAAAGGCTGAGCAGGATGACAATACAGGAACAGACAGCCAACACCCAGAGGACCTGGGGCGAAATGGGCGCCCCGAGGATGGTCACCGAACTGACCACATTACCGGTGAAATAGGGCAGGGCCCGGACAGTATCACCCCAGACATGGAGCGCTATCTCCCTGATGATGATGGAAAGGCCGATGGTGATGATGATCAGCCGCAGCACGGACGGGTTTTTTAGCCAGCGGATAAAGACGATCTCAATCAAGGCCCCAATGAGCATGGTAAACAGCACAGCACCGATAATCGCCAGGGGCAGGGGTAGATAATAGTTCAGGGTGATGGCACTCATGCCGCCCAGCATGACGAACTCGCCCTGGGCAAAATTGATGATGCCGGTGGTGTTGTAGATAATATTAAAACCAATAGCGACAATGGCATAGATGATGCCGTAGGTTATGCCGGCAAAGATGTATTGGCTGAAGAGTTCGAGGGACATGGGGTTTGGCTAGAATGTAAAGAAATAAAGAATGAGAGAAATGAAGAATGGCAATGCCGGAAATAAAAGAAGGTAAAGAGTGTGATGCCTTAACTGGACAGGAGCATCACTTCTCTACCTTCTTTATCCTCTGTCTACTGATGATACAGGACGAATTTGCCGTCCTTAACGGTCATCATCTCAAAGGCGTCGATACCAAGGCCGTTATGGTCGGTGGCGCTGAAGTTGTAGACACCGCCGGTGCCGGCAAAGCCCTTGAGGTTCTCAATGGCATCGCGAACCTTGGCCTTGTCGCTGCTGCCGGCATTCTCAATGGCCTTGGCGAGAATCATGATGGCATCGAAACCGTGGCCACCAAAGGTGGAGGCCTTTTCGCCGGGATACTTGGTCTCATAGTCGAGGATGTATTTTTTGAGGACAGCCTTCTGGGGGGCGTCATCAGTCAGGACATCCGCGGCCAGGAGACGGCCACTTGGGAAGATAATACCCTCGGCAGCCTCACCAGCAGCCTCGATATACTTGACGTTACCAAATCCATGGCTCTGGAAGAGGGGCACATCCCAACCGGCCTGGCGCATATTTTTGGCAACAATGGCCTGGGCCGGAACAATGGACCAGTTAACCACGGCCTGGACAGCGGCATTGGCCTTGATTTTGGTAACCACAGCAGAGAGGTCGGTGGACTTTTTGTCGTATACCTCATCCTCAATGATTTCGATGTTAAACTGGGGGGCAAATTTCTTGAGCTGCTCACGGCCTGCCTTGCCAAAACCGGTGTTGCCGGCCAGGATGGCAATCTTGCTGATGCCCAGATTGTTCATCTCCATAAATATCTTCTGGGCGGCAAAGCTGTCGGTCTGGGGAGTCTTGAAGACCCACTTGGCAACCGGGTTGACAATAACCTCGGCAGCACCGCAGGACAGCAGAATGGTCTCTGCCTTTTCGCAGATGGATTTAAGCTTCATGCTCTCGCCGGAGGTGGAGGGGCCGAGGATGGCTATGACATTCTCCTCTTCAATGAGCTGCTTGGCAAAGGAGATGGCCTTATCCGGGCTTGCGGCAGAGTCCTTGACGATGAGTTCAATCTGCTGACCATGAATACCACCGGCCGCATTGATCTGCTCAACCATCATCCGTATGGTGCGGGCCTCAGGGCCGCCCAGGAAGGAGGCGCCGCCGGTTTCAGCCAGAATGGCGCCGACCTTGATGGTGTCCTTTGCCTCTTCCTTTTTGGCACAGCCGCTAAAAAAGGTGACGGCCAGGGCCGAGCAGGCCACAATGGCCAAAGTCATCAGAGAATTTCTAAATCTACTCATCATAATCATCTCTCTCCCAAGAAAAATTAGACTGATCTGTTATAAATCGATGGTCAACTCAAGTGAAAAAGGCAGCCACACTGCCGGAAAAACAAGGTGGATTATATGGCGTAAACTTCGTCTCCGGACAGGAGCCTGATCTCGGCCTTGGCAAGGAGGTCGATGGCCCGGTCAAGCTCGTCAAAGCGAAAGATGATCAGGCCGGTCTCGCCACTTTTTTGGGTAAAGGCATACATATACTCAATGTTGAGGTTGCCATCTTTAATGACCTGGAGAACCTGGGCCAGGCCGCCTGGCTTGTCGCCAACCTCAACAACAATCACCTCAGTGGTGCCCACGGTGAAACCACTGTCCTTGAGGACAGTGCGGGCCTTATCCGTGTCATTGACTATGAGGCGCAGGATGCCGAAATCAGCGGTGTCGGCCAGGGACATGGCGCGGATATTGATGCCGTTCTGGGCAAGAATGGCGGTGATGTCCGCCATACGGCCAGACTTGTTTTCCAGAAAAATGGCAATCTGTTCTACTTTCATAAAAACCCCACATTTTTATTAAAGAAGCAAAATCATATCTCAACATGGCAAATCTAAAAATCACCACAAAGACATAAATATCAAGTATTACTCTGAGATACCTTAGATATCTCTACCTTCTTATCTCTGATTTCTCAACTTCTTTGTGCGCTGCAATTCGGCTCGGCTGGATGCCTTGGCGGCAATACCCTGCGGGTATAAGAGCCTCTGCAGTTGCAATGTTTACCGTAACAAGACAGGTGGCGGGTGATAGCTGCCAGTT
The DNA here is from genome assembly GCA_030597865.1 of Pseudomonadota bacterium. Lineage (GTDB taxonomy): Bacteria > Desulfobacterota > Desulfobulbia > Desulfobulbales > SURF-16 > BM506. Next base: position 6,069 of record JAUVQZ010000104.1, read on the forward strand.
GCGCTGGTTCTTTGCGGCAGTTTCTGCATCATAATACCCTGCGGGTATAAGACCCTCTGCAGTTGCAATATTTCCGTAGCAAGACAGGGGTGGGTGATAGCTGCCATTGGCGCTGGTTCTTTACGGCAGTTTCTGCATCATAATACCCTGCGGGTATAAGACCCTCTGCAGTTGCTATATTTCCGTAACAAGACAGGTGGTGGGTGATAGCTACCATTGGCGCTAGCACATTACGGCAGTTTCTGCATCATAATACCCTACGGGTATAAGCCCCTCTACAGTTGCAATATTTCCGTAACAAGACAGGGGGTGAGCAATGGCGACCATTTGCGCTGGCCCCTGTCGTAAGAGGGGCTAAATATTACGTCTATCAATAACCCGTTGGGCCTTACCCTCACTGCGCTGGATGGATTTTGGTTCAACCAGGGTGACTTTGCAGGAAACCCCCAGGAGATCCTTGATTTCGGTCTGGATCCGCTTGGTGAGGTTTTCAAGCTGTTTGATCTCATCGGAGAAGAGCGACTCGCTGACCTCCACCTGCACCTCCAGGGTGTCAAGGCTGCCATGGCGATCAACAATGATCATATAATGGGGCTCCACACCCTCAACGGACATCAGGACATGCTCGATCTGGGAGGGAAAGACATTGACGCCGCGGATGATCATCATGTCGTCGGAACGGCCGGTGACCTTTTCCATCCGGTAGAAGCTGCGACCGCAGGAGCAGCTGTCTGTGATCAGTCGGGAAAAATCCTTGGTGCGATAGCGGATGACCGGGAAGGCCTCCTTGGTGATGGTGGTGAAGACAAGTTCGCCCTTTTCACCAAGGGGCAGGGGTTCAAAGGTGTCGGGGTGGACGATTTCAGGCAGGAAATGGTCCTCCATGACATGGAGGCCCTTCTGCTCTTCAATGCACTCGATGGCCACGCCCGGGCCAATGATCTCACTTAAGCCGTAGATATCAATGGCCTTGATCCCCAGTTTGGCCTGGATCTCTTGGCGCATGTTTTCGCTCCAGGGCTCATCGCCGAAGACGCCCACCCTAAGGGCCAGTTCCTTGGGGTCAATGCCCATATCAACCATGGTCTCGGCCAGGTTCAAGGCATAGGAGGGGGTGCAGAGCAGGACGGTGGATTTAAAATCCTACATCAGGGTGATCTGCCGTTTGGAGTTGCCGCCGGAGATGGGCACCACGGTGGCCCCCAACTCCTCAGCGCCATAATGGGCACCCAGGCCGCCGGTAAAAAGGCCGTAGCCATAGGCGTTATGGATGGTGTCATTGGCCTGGGCCCCTGCGGCATTAAGGCTGCGGGCCATGATCTCGGCCCACATCTTGATGTCCTTCTTGGTGTAGCCGACCACGGTGGGTTGGCCCGTGGTGCCTGAGGAGGCATGGATGCGTACCACCTCATCCATGGGCACGGTAAAGAGACCGAAGGGATAATTTTTGCGCAGGTCTTCCTTGGTGGTAAAGGGCAGCTTCTGGATATCGGCCAGGGTCTTGATGTCATCCGGCTTCACCCCGGCCCCGTCCATCTTGGCGGCGTAATAGGGGACAGTGGCATAGACCCGGACAATCTGCTTCTGCAGCCTTTTGAGCTGCAGGGCTTCCAGGGCCTCCCTTGGCATGGTTTCGTATTCTTCGTTATAGATCATTTTCTCTTCCTAGGGGTGAGGTAGGCTCCGTACCCTTCTTTTAAAGTTGATCGTGGAAACTTCAAAATAACCACAGAGCACAGAGAGGTCACAGAGAATATTTCAAAAAACAAACTCTCTGTGATCTCTGTGGTGAAAATAGGGTCTTATTGGTTTACGATTTGTTGTTTTTTGTCAGTGTTGCCTTCAAATGGTCATTAAGAAGAGGTAATCTGCCGCCCCTTTTTAAAGGCGGCGATGTTTTCTTCAAGTTTGCGGGGCAGCCTCTTCTTCATGACCCCAAGAAAGACCTCCTCATCCACAGGCAGAAAGGAGGAAAGGGCCCCCACCAGGGCCAGATTGGCGGCCCTGATCTCCCCGACGCTGCGGGCAATGTCAAAACCATCCACCCTGAAGGTGGCGATATTATGGGTGGCAAGTTCGGCAAGGATGTCATGGGGATAGACGGCCTTGCCGGTGGCCACGGACGGCGGGGCGATTTTATGGGTGTTGACCACCACCTTGGTGTCCTTATGCATGTAGGGCAGATAGCGTACCGCCTCCATGGTCTCAAAGGCCACGACAAAATCGGCCTGACCCGGATCAATGAGGGGCGAGTAGACCGTGTCACCATAACGGAGATTGGCCACCACTGAGCCGCCGCGCTGGGCCATGCCATGCACCTCGCTCTTCTTGGCATCCAGGCCTGTTTCCAAAAGGGCGTAGGCCGTGATCTCGCTGGCCAGGAGAATGCCCTGACCACCAACGCCGGAGAATAATATATTGCCGCTTGGTTTCATGAGCCTTCCTCCATTGCGCTGATGGCTGCAAATTTACACACCGCCTGGCATTGGCCGCAGCCGTTGCACATCTCGGTGCTTATCTTGGTGTAGCCTTTTTGTTTCTCTTTTTTACCTAAGCCCTTGGCCTCGGCAGGGGTGATGGGCTGCCAGCTGATAGCCGGACATCCCAGGCGAACGCAGGCCTGGCAACCGGTGCAGTTATCCACTGAGATGGTAAGGGGGGTGATCTTCTTCTTGCGCATCTCCGGGATGAGCACACAGGGGGCCCGGCAGATGATGACGCTGGTGGCGTCACGGCCAAGCTCTTCCTTTAAGACCTTCTTGGTGTTGTTGATATCGTGGGGGTTCACCGTGGTCACATGCTCGACGCCCACGGCCCGGCAGAGCTGCTCAATATCGATGGCGTGGGCCGCCTCGCCCATGAGGGTGGCGCCTGAGGTGGGATTTTCCTGTTGGCCGGTCATGGCGGTGATGCGGTTGTCCAGGATGAGGACAGTGGCATGGCTCTTATTATAGGCCATATTGGCCAGGCTGTTCATGCCCGAGTGCAGGAAGGTGGAGTCGCCGATGACGGCCACGGTTTTTTTGTACTGGTCGCCACCAATGGCCTTGGTCAGGCCGTGGGCCACGCCGATACTTGCCCCCATACAGACGCAGGAGTCCATGGCGGAAAGGGGCGGTAGAAAGCCGAGGGTATAGCAGCCGATGTCACCGGAGACAAAGACGTCCAGTTTGGAGAGGTTGTAAAAAATACCGCGATGGGGACAGCCGGGACACATATTCGGTGGCCGCATGGGCATCTCGGCCGGGGCAAAGAGGGTCTCGGCCCCGCTGGTGAGTGCTTTTTTGACAATGGCGGCGGTGAGCTCGCCGGTTGCCGGGATCTTGGCCTTGCCGGTGCAGGGGATGCCCATGGCCTTGATGTGGGTCTCAAGGAAGGGGTCAAGCTCTTCAACGATGATCAGCTCGTCAACAGAGGCGGCAAAATCGCGGATCAACCTCTCTGGCAGGGGCCAGCTCGTAGCAAGTTTGAGAAACGAGGCGTCGGGCATGGCCTCCTTGGCGTGGAGATAGGCAACTCCACCGGTGATAATTCCCCTCTTTGGGTCACCTTTTTCAATGCGATTGCCCGGGTAGCTGTCGGCAAAGGCGAGGAGTTCCTGCTGTCTGCCGACCATGGCCTGGCGTCTGGCCCGGGC
>JAUVQZ010000263.1 GCA_030597865.1 Pseudomonadota bacterium
AAGAGGGCGGCGTTGAGGATATCGAGGACATGGATATCGACAAGGAGCGCCAGACCCTGACTGAGCGCCTTGGTAAAGAGCCCACTGAGCAACAACTTGTTCTCTATCTCCAGCATCCCAATGATGCCGTGGAATTCTTCAAGTTTGAGGAGAAATTCGGCAAGGTTTATGTGCTGCCGCCCTCCATCTTCCTGAAACGGGGTGGATTTGATCTTGGTGAGGATATCACCTTCACCGACCATCTAGGTAAGGATCATCTCATCAGCGTGGGTCCGGCCCAGCAGGATGATGAGGGCGCCACCACCATCTACCTCACCGTTGATCACCATAACCGCAGCTATCAGATGGCTGCGGAGCAGGTGGCCGGTGCTGCAGCTGCCAAGGTGGAGATCGGTAAGGAAGAGATCGAAGAGCTGGCTCTGGTTGGCGATGTTCGCGCCCCCTTTACCGCCAACGTCAGCGAGATTGCTGTGGAGGTTGGTCAGGAGGTTGCTGAAGGCGATACCTTGGTGGTGGTTGAGGCCATGAAGATGCAGACCCCGGTGGTCGCCAAGATCGGCGGTGTGGTGAAGAGTATTTCCGCCAAGATTGGTGATGCCCTGAAGCCTGGTGACAAGCTGGTGAAACTTGATACCGGTGATGAGGAGACTGAGGACGAATAATTCGGACCTTTCAGCTTCTAAGCCAACATAAAAAAAGCCCGTGGTGTCTACGACACCACGGGCTTTTTTTATGTTGGCTAAATCTTATGCATAGTTTTGGTAAACGTTATCCCCTATGGAGATCACAGAATTTTCCGAGCCGAATGCGGTGCTGATCCGTTCAGGATTAGCAGGGTCGGTCCACCAGCTACCGTCAACGACAAACTGGTACTCGTAGCGCCCTGGTTTTAACCTCAGCCTCTTTGTGCAGTTGCCGTTTTTGAATTTACGCATGGAGTATTGTTTGGGGTCCCAGTTGTTAAAGTCGCCGGCCAGGAAAATTTCACTGGCCCCCGGGGCATGCAGGACAAATTCGGTGGATGCGAGTTTCGTCTTGGCGCCTTGTTTTCTCTTTGGGGAGCTTTTTTTGCGGTCCTTGGTGGCCATTTTCTTCTCCTTTGCTGTTGTCCAGCGTTATGCCCCGTTGCCTAACCTTGCGTCCGGAATGTGGGGCAATGAACGTTGTTCTTGATAGAGATCCAAGATGTTCAATTTTTAGCAGGCTGAATTTTCACTTGGTAAAAGAAGAACGGCCCGCAGTTGCAAAAAATATGATGGCGGTTTTCAATTTCCCTTGTCAATTTTTTTTTGCTGCCCCATTTGGCCGTATAGGGTATTATACCTATCGCTTAACTATACAGTGATCCCGCCGGGGATACATAAATAACAAAATTTAAGGAGAAAGTGATGAGATTTAAAGCATTTATGGCCTTAGTTGCCCTTTTCGTCTGCCTGTCACTGGCCACGGACTCACATGCCCGCAAGGAAAGAATTGTTTTTGGTGGTGGTCCTGCCGGTGGTACCTTCCAGGTGGTTGCCAACGCCATTCAGGTCTATAAGCCTATTAAGGATATGGCAAATTTTACCGTGAAGGCCCAGTCCTCTGCCGGTTCTGTTGAAAATCTGCGCAAGGTAAACTCCGGCAAGTCTGATTTTGGCGTTGTCTATTCCGGCCATGTTTATCTGGGCCGTAACGGCATGCTGAAAAAGGACAACAATAAGTATGAAAATGTTATGGCCGTTGCCTATCTCTACGGCGCCCCTGCCCAGCTTGTTGTCCGCAAGGGATCTGGAATTAAGAGTGTCAAAGACCTCGAAGGTAAGCGGGTGGGTGTTGGTAATGCCGGTTCCGGCGCCTTTGCCAACTGTGAGTTGTTTTTCAGCCATATGGGTGTGTGGGACACGGTTAAGCGTAACCCCATGGGCTATAATGACGCGGCCTCCGCCTTTGGTAATAAGCAGCTCGACGCCTTTTGGCTCTTCACCGCCTTTCCAAGCGGCGCGGTGATCATGGCCGCCCAGACCAATGATATTGAGCTGATTGATCTTGATGCCGATGCCCAGGCCTCTGGTTTTTATGATAAATATCCCTATTTCGCCAAGCTTGCCGTGCCGGCCGATACCTATCGTGGTGTCGAGAAAACCACCCCCTCTTTTCAGGATTCCACCCTCTGGGTTGCCAACGCCAATGTGGCAGATGATGTTGTTTATAAGATGCTGACCGCCATCTACAGCGATGAGGGTCTGGCCCACATGGTAGGCCAGAAAAAGACCTTTAAGGAGATGAGCCTTGTCACTGGTACCAATGGTATTGTTACCCCCATGCATCCCGGCGCCATTAAGTTCTGGCAAGAAAAAGGGATGATGTAATCTGTTGATTGTGTTGATCAGTGGCGCCGCCCGGTTTGTAATGAGCCGGGCGGTTCTGTATTTAAGGACGGTTGGCTTGCGGCGTCCTTATTTTTTTGTGTTCTGCAAGGGATAAGCTAACGCCGTGGCCTACGATAGTCTCCATAAGTTTGAGAAGATACTCTTTGACGTCCTGTCGCTGTTTCTCGTTCTTTTTTACTCATACTCCGCCGTCTTTGAGCCTGCCTCCACCCAGTATCATCGCGGTATCTATATCATCATCACCTATGTCCTGATCTTCTTGGTCTATAAATCAAAGAGTCCGATCATGCGTGGCGTTGATTTTCTGCTTATTCTGCTGTCGATTCTTACCATCGGCTATTGGATCCTTAATTTCGAATCGATCAATTATAGGATGGGCCTGGAAAGCCGTCTTGATATGACGGTGGCCATGATTGGCGTGCTTCTTGGTATTGAGTTGGCCCGGCGGGTGGTTGGGTCGGTTTTCGTCATCATCGGCGCCCTGATGCTTGTCTATGGGGTGTACGGTGATCTGGCCCCTGAGCTCTTCTCCCACGCCGGCGATGATTTCCCCAACCTCTGTGTCTCGATATTTTACAAGAGTGACGGTGTCTTCGGTATCATGGCCAATGTTTTGGCCACCTATATTATTCTCTTTGTCATCTTCGGGGCCTTTTTGGAAAGATGCGG
>JAUVQZ010000057.1 GCA_030597865.1 Pseudomonadota bacterium
GAAGGCGCCGTTGGCTTTTCTATCTTGAATAATGGCTTGTGCTTTGGCCGATCCAATACCGGGCAGATCATCCAACACTGAAGCAGGAGCAGTATTGATATTGATTCCTGCAAAGGCGATCGATGTCCACATAAGCATGGCTAGGCATAGAACAAATACTTTCCTCATTGGTTTCTCCTTGAAGTTTTTTGTAGAAATACTCTTGCTGTTTTTTGTGATCACAAAAACAAGTTTGCGCAGACTGATGGTCAGGAGTCAAGGAGATCTGTGGTGTAGGTAGTTTATTTAGGGTGTTTTGAACGTTTGCTTAGGTGAAACGACCCATATTCACATGGATAGAATGGGATGAGTGGCAATAATCGATCTTGAGAGGGGATGAATTCGATACGCCCCTTATGGAAATACGCCCTGTGCCTGTTTTTTGAGAAATGCACGGATGTGCCCTTTATGCATCTGTTTGGCCCTTCTGCAATAATCTGGGGGGCAGGCCTGACCATGTTGAGCATTGTATGCGTCAAATATAAGAAATATAAGGCAGCTGAAGAGAAAAGCTCTATGGGGGAGGAGGAGTATTAAAAAAGAAGTGGCTGGGAGACAGGGATTCGAACCCCGATAGGCAGAGTCAGAGTCTGCAGTCCTACCATTAGACGATCTCCCAGCGCGAGATGAAAGGGCGATATTTAGCAAGCAGCGCCTGCTTTGTCAAGGTTGAAATGGGCTTTGGATTCGGATTATTAGCTGTCCAGGCGTTCTGTCACTTTGCGCAGGAGATGGAGGTGGTTGGGGAGTTGGCAATGAATTTCCTGGAAGGATTCTTCGTTATAGATGGGACTCAACCTGTTGCGGTCATTTATCATTGAGAGTGATCCTTGGTACTCACCCTCATCAAGGAGTTTTATGTTGTAAAGCTCCTTGATCGTCATTTTAGGCGACATGGCTTCAATACCATGTGTCTCGTATAGAAAGGTTTTCGCGGTTTTCCAGAAAAGCTCCAGGGAGTATTCAAATTTCTGAATCTGGCCGCCGTGGATAAGATCAGTCTCGATTTTACTGAAATGCTCGCATTGAACCTCAAGGGCTTTTGTTAATGAGCCAAGAGCCTGTTTAAGGGTGGTGAGCTTTTTTTGAAGTTTTCCGGAGTCTGCCATAGGTCAATGTTTCTGGTGGCTGTGGTTATAAAATCTTCATCACATTGATAGAAGTCGATAAGGTCAATTTTGAGGGGAATATCTGAGTCGTCAAGGTCATTACGTATGGCGTGCCAGATATGGGCTGGAAGTGGGGCTGTGCCCCAGATGCCTATGTCAATATCAGCCCTGCTACCATGCTTGTTGCTTGCCCTGGAGCCAAAAAGAAAGACCAGGAAGGGCTGGTCCGCAAGGTGGTTCAGGATAATGTTTTTTGCCTGGTCAAGAAATTGTTGCTGGCCGGTCATTTTCTATATCTTAACCTGCCAGGTGGTGCCGCTGGCAGAGTCTTTTATTTCTATCTGTTTGGCCAGCAACTCATCGCGGATCTCGTCGGCCCGGGCCCAGTTTTTGTCATCGCGGGCCTTGTTGCGTTCGCTGACCATCCTGTCGATCTCTTCCGGGCCTATGTCAATGGCGGCCAGCACCTTTTGTTGCTTGGCTGCAAGATAGGTGACCGGATCTTGCTTTAAGATGCCGAGAAGATCGCCCAGTCTCTGTAATGTTGCGCCGCTTGCTTTGAGGATGTCCAGGGTCCCTTGGCTGGGGTCGGCAGGCAGGTGCTGGCTGATTTTATTGATGGTCTTGATCGTCTCAAAGATATGGCCCAGGGCCTGGGCCGTGTTAAAATCGTTATCCATGGCCTGACAGAAGCGCTCTTCAAGTTTCGCGAGCTTCTGAAGGTCTTTCTTGCCTATGGATGAATCGCCGCTGCCGCTTTCCGGCAGTCCTGCCACGGTTGCCAGGCAGGAGTAAAGCCTGGCAAGACCGGATTCGGCGTCCTGCATGGCCTGCTCTGTAAAATCAAGGGGCGTCCGGTATTGGGCGGAAAAGATAAAGAGGCGCAGGACCTCGGCCGAATATTGTTCCAGCATCTCGCGGATGGTGAGGAAGTTGCCCAGGGATTTGGACATCTTCTCATCCTTGATGGTGACAAAGCCGTGGTGGATCCAGGTGTTAACAAAGGGCTTGCCGTTTGCCCCTTCACTCTGGGCAATCTCGTTTTCATGGTGGGGGAAGATGAGGTCCTTGCCGCCGCCATGGATGTCAAAGGTGTCGCCCAGGTATTTTTTTGACATGGCTGAGCATTCGATGTGCCAGCCGGGCCGACCTTGCCCCCAAGGGCTGTCCCAGATTGGCTCTCCCGGTTTGCTATCTTTCCAGAGGGCAAAATCCATGGGGTTCTCTTTCTTGTCGCTCACGGCGATCCGGGCACCGGCCATCATGTCCTCAAGGTTACGACCGGAAAGGGCGCCGTAATTGGCAAATTTTGTCACCCGGTAATAGACGTCGCCGTCCTGTTCATAGGCCAGGCCTTTGGCAATCAAGGTCTCGATTAACGCGATAATTTCCGGAATATGGTCGGTGGCCTTGGGCTCCATGTCCGGGGTGAGATTGCCCAGGCTTGCCATGTCCTCGTGAAAGGCCTTGATAAAACGGTTGGAAAGTTCCTCGGTTGTGGTATTTTGCTCTGCGGCCCGCTTGATGATCTTGTCGTCGATATCTGTGAAATTCCTGATAAAGGTCACACTCTTACCGCGATAACGCAGGTAGCGGACGATCATATCAAAGACCAGGGTGGAGCGGGCATGGCCAAGATGGCAATAATCATACACCGTGACACCACATACATAGAGATTGATGTGGTCTTTTTTGATGGTTGAAAGGGGCTCTTTTTTGCCTGTCTTGGTGTTATATGTCGAGATGGTCATGATGGAGACGAAGTTGAAATAAGTTTAAGATAAACAGCTTTTTTGCTGGGAAGGGGGGTTGTCTGCGGGGAAGGTCCCGGAAGTCAGACAATATACTCTTTCCATGGAATTGAGGCAACAATAGCATAGAAAGATGAAAGACTATACTGAAAAACTGATTGAAACAAAGACCCTGGAAAACGGGGTCAAGCTATCCCTCTTTGACTTATGCAAGCCCATTGCTGCCGACCGCTGGTATGTCAAAATTCTCTGCCGGATGGAACTGGCCGTTCCAGAAGAAAAGCTTTCCGGATCACCCCTTGATGAAGAGGGGCAAGGGGACTTTGTCGAGCATTATAATGGTATCCTTGTTCATGAATTTGCCAAGGAACGCAATTTTGTTGATGAAAATGTTAAAGATGAGGTTGTCAGCGCCATTATTTCACAGATCCACGACAATTCTTTGGGTTATGTGGCCAATCCTGTCTTTGCGGCGAACCTTTTCCAGCAGAAGGTTGACCAATTCATCCAGGAGCGGGATATCCGTAAGGAGATGGGGGTCGATCACGATGAAGAAGAGGATGACGACCCAGCAGATTTTTCCGCCTGTTTTCGAGACTAACCTGTGGCCTGTTAATCACCTGTTTCCGGTGTTGGTTTGGCCAGAAATATGCTTGACAAACCACTGGCTGCGCAGCATATTGCGCGATTCTTCACATTATATATGGCTACAATATGTGAGCCGCAAAGACTTTTAGGCCCCAGGGTCTACCTAATATATCGCTAAGGAGATATCATGAAGGTTTTGATCAGTGACAATCTTGATCCCATTGGGGAAAAGATTCTTAAGGATGCCGGACTCGAAGTAGATGTTAATACCGGTCTTGCCCCTGAAGAGCTCAAAAAAATCATCGGTCAATATGATGGCCTTGTTATTCGTAGCGCCACCAAGGTCACCGATGAGATCATTGAGGCTGCTGATAACCTGAAAGTTGTCGGCCGGGCTGGTATCGGTCTGGACAACGTCAATATTCCTGAGTCTTCCAAGCGCGGCATTGTGGTGATGAATGCCCCGGACGGTAATGCCACCACTGCTGCTGAGCATGCCATTTCCATGATGATGGCCTTGACCAGAAATATCCCGCAGGCCACAGCGCGCTTGAAAGAGGGCGGTTGGGACAAGAAGAAATTTCAAGGCCGTGAGGTGACAAACAAGACCGTGGGTATCATCGGTATCGGTCGCATCGGCGCCATCTTTGCTGACCGGGCCAAGGGCCTGAAGATGAAGGTCATTGCCTTTGACCCCCATATGCCTAAGGATATTGCCGAGAAGATCGGCGTTGAACTGGTCAGCATGGAAGAGCTGTGTGAGCGCTCCGATTATTTCTCCGTCCATGTGCCCTTGACCAAGGAAACGGCAAAACTTGTTTCCACCAAGGAGTTTAAGGCCATGAAGAGCGAGGCCATGTTCATTGATTGTGCCCGCGGTGGCGTTGTTGATGAGGAGGCCCTCTATGAGGCCCTGAAAAATGGCGAGATCAGAGGCGCAGCCCTGGATGTATTCGAAAAAGAGCCCACCTCCCTTGAGGCCACACCTCTGCTCAGTCTGGACAATTTTATCTGCACACCCCACCTTGGCGCCTCCACCTCCGAGGCCCAGGTCAATGTCGCCATTGCCATCTGTGAGCAGATGGCTGATTATCTCAATAACGGCACCGTGACCAATGCTGTCAACGTACCCTCTGTGAGCTCCGAGGTCCTTGCCAAGATTGGTCCCTATGCCACCCTGGCCGAGATGATGGGCTCCCTGCATATGCAGATTGCCAAGGGCGGTGTTGAAGAGGTAACCCTGGAGTTTGCCGGTGACCTCGCTGAAATGAATACCAACCCGATCACGGTATCCTTTCTCAAGGGACTCTTTACCCCCATCCTTAAAGATGCGGTTAATTTTGTTAATGCCCCGATGATTGCCAAGGACCGCGGCATCAAGGTGGTTGAGGCCAAAACCGGTGATTCCGACGCCTTCACCAGCCAACTTACCGTGACCGTTAAGACCAGCGATGGTGAAAATAAGCTGGCCGGTACGGTTTTTGGCAAGAGTGAGCCACGTCTTGTTCGACTCAACTCCTTTAGGCTCGAGGCCCTTCTCGATGGCCCCATGCTCTTTGTTTCCAACAACGATGTGCCGGGCGTTATTGGCGCCCTGGGTACAACCCTGGGTGATCTGGGGGTTAATATCTCCCGGATGACAGTGGGACAGGAGACCGATGCCGATTCCACCAAGAATGTAATCTTGCTTAACACCACTGTTTTGCTGAACAAGGATCAACTTGCAGCTGTGCAGGATCTTGAGCATATTGCTGACGCCATGGTTCTTGATATGTAGGAAGTGGGTACAATTTTCACCCTAAAGAGCTGTTTTTTAGTTTTCGGGCAGCTCTTTGGGGGTTATGTCAAAGTAAAAGTGATGGGGTGCTCTGATGGATGATGAAAAATGTCGATGCGCTGGTGGGGTTGTTAAGGACGGTAAATGTGTGATGCCGGAGGTGACCTTCACCGCCTTTATTATGTCTTTAAACACCTCGGCACTTTTTCATCTTGGAGAAATACCTGACCCCCTCACCGGCAAGACTGCCCAGGATCTCGTTCTGGTCAAACATACCATTGACACCCTCGACCTCCTTGAGCGCAAGACCAAGGGTAATCTCACTGACGATGAGAAAAATATCCTGGAAAAATTCACCTATGACCTGAAGATGCGCTACGTTCAGGCCGCTAAATAAAAAAAATCCCAGACCATGTCCACCTCCCTTGAGCTTAAGGCGCCAGCCAAGGTTAACCTGACCCTTGAGGTACTTGCCCGGTTGCCCGACGGTTACCATGAGCTTGACTCATGGATGCACAAGGTCTCGCTCTTTGACCATCTTTGCGTGGATATCCTCCAACCGCCGGGAATACATCTCAGCTGTTCTGACCCATCTCTGCCCTGTGACGGCAATAATCTTGTCTATCAGGCGGCTGATCTTTTTTATCAAGAAATCGGTGAGAACCCTCATCTTGCTATTGCCCTGCAAAAAAATATTCCCATTGCTGCAGGTCTTGGCGGGGGCTCCAGTGACTGCGCAGCGATCTTAACAGGCCTGAACCGCCTGCATGGCAATCCTCTGAGCCATGAGCACCTGATGGTGCTTGGCAAAAGTCTTGGTGCTGATGTACCGTTTTTTATTTACCCCTCTTGTTCGGCCCGTGCCCGTGGCATTGGCGAAAGGCTGTCTGACCTGCCGCCCCTTACCCACTGTTTTCTGGTTCTTGTTAATCCCGGCATTGCTGTTTCCACTAAATGGGTCTTTGAAAAAACACAGATAAATCTCAGCGCTTCATCGCAGCTTGCTACCTTGGAAAATTCTCCAAAAACAGCCAATTATGCGTTGACAACAGGTGGTAAAAAATTTACTTTAGGCCGCGCGTCTGAAAGGTGTATTGATTTTAAGCTCGTCAATGACCTGGAAGAGGTCACCATTGCTAAATATCCTGAGATATTGGTCATTAAAGAGTTTTTAATGGCCCATAAATCCTGTGGATCCCTTATGAGTGGCAGTGGCTCAACGGTTTTTGGCATCTTTCTCGACAAAAAAGATGCCTATTCCTGTGTTGAGGCAATGGAGGGCGCCTATCCCCATTGGCTTAGTTTTGTAACAATTCCACTTTGTAATAAGGACTGCCCGCCACGCGAGTAGGCGAGATTTACCTTACTTGATTTTTTTACTGGGGCGTCGTCAAGCGGTAAGACACAGGCCTTTGACGCCTGCATTCGTAGGTTCGAATCCTACCGCCCCAGCCATTTTTCTTTTGATTTCCAGATTATTTCAGGGCCGTTAAAGAGACGATGATAACTAACAAGAAAGACATGATGCTTATTTCCGGCAATGCCAATATTGAACTTGCCCAAGATATCTCTGCAATTCTGGACGTTCACCTCGTTGAACGGGAGGTTAAGACATTCAGCGACGGCGAGACCTATGTTGAGATAAAGGATAATGTTCGTGGTCGTGATGTCTTTGTTATCCAGCCCACCAGCACCCCGGTCAATGATCATCTGATGGAGTTGATGCTCATTGCCGATGCCCTGCGCCGGGCATCAGCCCGACGGATCACAGCCGTTATTCCCTATTACGGCTATGCCCGGCAGGATCGCAAGGTTGCCCCAAGGGTGCCCATTTCCGCCAAGGTGGTTGCCGAGATGCTTATGGTGGTCGGTATCCGCCGGGTTCTGACCATGGATCTCCATTCCGGACAAATTCAGGGTTTTTTCAGCATCCCTGTTGATAATATGTATTGCGCACCAGTCATCCTTGATGATATACGTTCCTGTTTTGATAATGGTGACGTGGTAATGGTCTCACCCGATGCCGGTGGGGTTGAGCGCACCAGGGCCTTTGCCAAGAGGCTGGATGTGGATCTTGCTATTATTGATAAGCGTCGCGAGCGGGCCAATGTTGCTGAGGCCATGAACGTTATCGGTGACGTAACAGGCAAGAGGGCCATTCTGCTCGATGATATGGTCGATACGGCAGGCACCTTGTGTGGTGCTGCTTCCATGCTTTTAAAGGCAGGGGCAAAAGAGGTCCACGCCTATTGTTCCCATGCTGTTTTGTCAGGCCCTGCCATTGAGCGGATTGCTGACTCTGATATAACCACCATGGTGGTAACAAATACCATTCCTTTGCAGGAGAATGCAAAGAACTGCTCGAAAATTAGGGTTCTTTCTGTTTCCAATCTTCTTGCCGAGGCTATTCACTGCATTCACTCAGAGGATTCTGTGAGTTCTTTGTTTGTTTAGATTGTTTTTAATTGAGGAGGTCCTCCCATGATCCAGATTGATGTTACAGCACAGGTAAGAGAAAATTTCGGTAAAGGTGCCGCACGTACCATTCGTCGTGAAGGCCGTACCCCTGCCATTTTATATGGCCCCAAGACTGATCCCGTTGCCCTTACCCTTGATACCCACTCCTTCACCAAATCACTGCTGGGTCTTCAGCGTCGTAACGCTATTGTTAGCCTGGAGATTGAAGGTGGTGGCCAGAAGAATGTTACTGTTAAGGATATTCAGGTCGATCCTGTGAGCAACGCCCTCGAGCATGCTGATTTTTATGAGCTTGATATGGATAAGGAGTATACTTATTCGGTTCCCGTTGTCTATTCTGGCAAGGCCAAGGGTGTTGATAGTGGTGGCGGCATGGAGGTATATGTCAATGCCGTTGATGTTAAAGGAAAACCCCTGAGCATTCCTGACGCCATTGAGGTTGATGTTACCCCTCTGCAGGTTGATGACTTGATTACCCGTGGTGAGCTCACCACTCCCGAGGGTGTAACCCTCCTTGGTGATGCCAAGACCGTATGTGTCACTGTGATGAGCGCCTAAACGTTTCACAGACCCGTTCTGCTTTTTAAAATCGGTTGGAAGAGGCAATGCCTTTTTTCAGCCGTTTTTTATTTCTGGCTGGAGAGGTAATGTTCCTGATTGTTGGCCTGGGAAATCCAGGCGATAAATATAGGCAGACCAGGCATAATGTCGGTTTTCACGCTGTGGATCTCCTTGCTGAGGAGCTGGGGGTAAGTTTTGCCGAGTCAAAATGGAAGGCCAAGCTCTGTAAGGGGACCATTGCGGGGCAGGGCGTTGTCCTGGTAAAACCACAGACCTTTATGAATCTCAGTGGTGAAGCCGTGGAGCCCATTGCTGCCTATTATAGGATAGAGCAGGAGAACATAGTCGTTGTTCACGATGACCTTGACCTTGATTGCGGCAGGATCAAGCTCTGCGTCAACAGAGGGGCAGGGGGGCATAACGGTATCAGGTCAATCAGCCAGCGTCTGGGTGGTACATCTTTTAATCGTATCAAGATAGGTATTGGTCGCCCCCCACAGGCCATGCCTGTGGAGCGCTATGTCCTGGCAAGGTTTACCCCTGATGAGGAGCAGGTTATCTCCTCTGCCGCCAATAGGGCAGTAGAGGCAACCTGCCTCATCGTTGAAAAGGGTATGGCAGCCGCCACCCAGGCAATGCATAGCAAATAACATCTACCCCTGCCTTCATCTGCCTTCATCCTGGCCAGTACCTGTCTTCCACATCCCTCCTTGCAATTTGGGCAAATCGTGTTATGTTTAGCAGCTTAATATAATCATCTAGTTTTTATTCCTGCCTCCTCTTTTTTTTTATTACGTGCGCTTTAGTATGGGTTTCAAAACGGAGACCTGCTAATTTTTCACTGACAGGAATCGCTTATTTACAGGAGAAACAACGTGTTTAAAAAAGGCGATATGGCTGTCTATCCCGCCCATGGTGTCGGCGAAATTCAGGCTGTTGAAACAAAAAAAATGGCGGGCATGGAGCAATCCTTTTACGTCATGAAGATCATCGATACCGCCATGGTGGTGATGATTCCCTGTGTCTCCAGCGACAAAGTAGGCCTGCGGGCCATAGTGTCCCCTGATGATGCTGATAAGGTCTTTGAAATACTGAAACAGACAGATGTCGAAATAGTTCAGCAGCCCTGGAATCAACGTTATCGTGAGTATATGGAGAAGATAAAGTCAGGCTCCGTCTTTGAGATTGCCGGTGTCCTCCGTGACCTCTTTCTGCTCCAGCACGACAAGGAGCTTTCCTTTGGAGAGCGAAAGATGGTCGACACCTCAAAATCTCTCCTGGTGACGGAAATTGCCCTTGCCCATAAGGCCAAGGAAGAAGAAATCTCCGCCCAGATAGATAAAATTTTTGAAACCTAGTTTTTTTTGTTTTTCTTGCTAAAAAAGGAGGCTAACCTGTATCAGGTTGGGCTCCTTTTTTTTGTTTGGCATCTCCAGCTCAGTCTCGATATATTAGCATTGATCGCTGCCTGCCCTTGATGGGCATTCAGACCCACAACCTATGCCAAGGGCAGTGCAACCATCTCCCCCCTGTTCCTGTGCTTACGGTGTTTAATAATTTTATGACAGAACACCCTTCGTCCTTCAGCAATACCTATGAGATGTATGCCGATGCCCCTGTTCAGGGGCATCGGCTTGACAAGGTTTTGCATAATAATGCACATCTTGCCGGGCTTTCCAGGTCACGTATTCAGAAACTGATTAAGGGCGGCCATGTGCGGGTAAATGACAGGTGTGTCAAGCTCAGCTATAAGGTGCATGAGAAGGATCATATCTCAGTCACCATCCCATCCCCCAAGGAACTTCTTCTCACCCCCCAGGAACTGCCCCTGGGTATTCTCTATGAGGACGAGCAGCTGATTGTTGTTAATAAGGAGCCAGGTGTGGTGGTCCACCCGGCTGCCGGCAATATGGAAGGCACCCTTGTCCACGGACTCCTTCATCATTGCCAGGATCTCTCCGGCATAGGGGGTGTTATGCGCCCGGGCATCATCCATCGCCTGGATAAGGATACCTCTGGGGTGCTGGTGGTTGCCAAAACAGATTTAGCCCATCAAAACCTTGTTGAGCAGTTCGCCAAGAGGCAGGTTCATAAGGTCTATCTTGCCATTGTGGCAGGATGTCCGGCTGAGCCTTCCGGTATCATCGATACCCTGATTGGCCGCCACCCGGTTCATCGTAAAAAGATGGCCGTCCTTGAGAGGGGAGGGCGAACGGCAATCTCCGAGTATGAGGTGGCTGAGGTCTTTAAGAAGGCGGCCTTGCTGAGGGTGGTCATTAAGACAGGGCGTACCCATCAGATCAGGGTTCATATGGCCCATATGGGCTGTCCGGTCATCGGAGATGCTGTCTATGGAGGCAAAAAAGCACAGATGGAGGGGGTGACCAGACAATGCCTCCATGCCTCCCAGTTAACCATCACCCATCCTCTAACCTCGGAAATCCTCCAGTTTGATGCGCCCATGCCAGAGGACATGAAAAATATTCTGGCAACCCTGCGCAAGGGCAAGGGCTAGGGTGGCAATGGTGGGCTCTGGAATAAATAAAGGGCAAGTCATAGGCGTCACCGGTCTTATCGGGTCAGGGAAGAGTGTGGTAAGCTCTTTTCTGGCCAGGCGCCTTGCCTGCCACCACCTTGACGCTGATAGCCTTGTCCGGGATCTCATGGTTCCCGGTCACCAGGGGTGGTTGGCCATCAAAGATTATAATCCTAAATATATCAGGGGGGATGGCCAGTTAGACCGGGTTCTGCTGCGGGACGATATATTTTCTCAGCCCAGGGTCAAGTATGCTGTTGACTCCCTTGTTCACCCCATTGTTAGGGCAAGGCTTGTGGAGATTTTAGGGGCAGGGCCAGGGGCGCGAACCGTTGTTGAGGTTCCGCTGCTCTTTGAGGCAGGGTGGGCCGAGCTGTTTGACAGGGTCATTCTCGTCCATGCAGAAAAGAATGTCTGTTTGCAGAGGGTTGTTGAACGAGACGGGGTGGGGATTGAGCAGGCAGAGAAGTCATACCAGAGTCAAATGGCAGCGGTGGAAAAGATCAAAAGGGCAGACCACGTCATTGACAATAGTGGCAGTTGGTGGAATAGCCAGCTACAGATCATGCATCTGGCCAATATATTAAGGTTGTTTTGAATAGTTGTTTTTTACTGGCTAACCTTGGTAATATTTCAAAAAAGCTTGACAGTGAAATTCTGGCCAGCTATAGGTATCAAGTATCTTGAATATCAGCGCTATTCGTTTCACCCTTCTTCCCCGTTATCTTATAAGGCATAAACGCTCACCTACTTGGGCACGCATATCTGCATTATTTTTTATCTAAGGCCCTTTACATACTTTTCAATGGGGTTTGCACCCTTTTCTTAACCTATTTTCCATAACATTCTCTCGTTTTAATTATCTCGATTATCAAAACTGGATAAAACAGGATCGTAACAGATCTAGAGAGAACCCTTAATCAACCTCATTTCCCCTTCCGTGGGTACAGACAGAAACTATTTTGAAAGAAGAAACCACACCACAAGCGACGAAAAAAAATGCAAAATCTTCTGCCAATGAGCAGCTCACCTCCATACACCTGAGTGAACTGAAGGCAAAGAAGATTCAAGACCTGACCGACCTTGCCAGGGACCTCGGCATCGACGATTTTAGCTCGTTACGTAAGCAAGAGCTGATCTTTGCCATTATTAAAACCCAGGCCGGCAAGAAAAACAGCAAAAGCATCTCTGTAAGAGCGGATGGTGTTC
Organism: Pseudomonadota bacterium; assembly: GCA_030597865.1. Taxonomy (GTDB): domain Bacteria; phylum Desulfobacterota; class Desulfobulbia; order Desulfobulbales; family SURF-16; genus BM506. Next base: position 12,049 of record JAUVQZ010000057.1, read on the forward strand.
TGGAAATTCTGCCCGATGGTTTTGGTTTCCTCCGGGCCCCTGATTATAATTATCTGCCCGGCCCGGATGATATCTATGTGTCACCAGCGCAAATCCGGAAACTCAGCCTGCGCACCGGTGATACGGTTGAGGGCCAGGTTCGTCCTCCCAAGGAAGGGGAGCGGTATTTCGCCCTCCTTAAGGTTGACAGCGTAAATTTTGACACCCCTGCTAACAACCGTAAAAAGACCCTGTTTTCAAACCTTACGCCCCTACACCCCAACGAGCGCATTAAGCTTGATTATCAACAGGATATGTATTCCATGCGCGTTATGGATTTGATGAGTCCGATTGGTAAGGGGCAGAGGGGGCTGATCGTTGCGCCGCCGCGAACAGGCAAGACGGTTCTTATTAAGGAAATTGCCAACGCTATCACCAAGAACCATAAGGAAATTAAACTCATTGTTCTCCTTATTGACGAGCGACCTGAAGAGGTCACTGACATGGCCCGCAGTGTTAATGCCGAGGTGGTGAGTTCCACCTTTGATGAGCCGCCCCAGCGCCATATTCAGGTGGCGGAGATGGTTATTGAGAAGGCCAGGCGTCTCGTTGAGCATAAGTATGATGTTGTCATCCTGCTCGACAGTCTGACCAGGCTTGCCCGGGCCTATAATACGGTGATCCCTCCCAGTGGTAAGATTCTTTCCGGTGGTGTGGACTCCAATGCCCTTCATCGCCCTAAGAGGTTTTTTGGTGCTGCCAGAAATATCGAGGAGGGCGGCAGCCTGACCATTATTGCCTCTGCCCTTATTGACACCGGGAGCCGGATGGATGAGGTTATTTTTGAGGAGTTTAAGGGGACGGGTAATATGGAGGTTGTTCTTGATCGTAAGATGGCGAATCGCCGTATCTTCCCCTCCATTGATATGAATAAGTCTGGAACCAGAAAGGAGGATCTCCTCCTTGAGCCAGATGTGTTGAATCGCTCCTGGATCCTTCGTAAACTCTTGTCCTCCATGAATCCTGCTGATGCCATGGAGTTTTTGGTCGACAAGATGAAGGGGACCAAAAACAATGAGGAGTTTCTCGACTCCATGGCTCGCTAAATAACACGGCTCTGACGGAGACGCATGTCAGGTGTTGCAAATAAAAAATTTGCGGGTATAATGTCGTCCTTCCACCAAGAAGCGTTATTCTTGTTTAAATTACCAGAGTAACGGCTTTTTTGTGGGTATTTTAC
>JAUVQZ010000217.1 GCA_030597865.1 Pseudomonadota bacterium
CTATACATGCCGGGACTGTCACTCCATTGACCTTGACAGCCATCATAATTTCGCCTGTACCACCTGCCATAAAGGCCAGGAAAACACTACCTCTAAGGAGGAGGCCCATGCCGGCCTGATCAGCACACCAGCCCATCCAGATTTCATGATGGCAAGCTGCGGCACCTGTCATAAAAAACAGGTGGAGTCAAGCCATGACTCCCTTCATTTCACCTCTAAAAACGAGGTGAACACGGTGCGCCGGGCCTTTGGCGCCGACCATGATCTTGCCCGGGCCACAGAGATCCCTGTCCACGAAAATCCGGCGACGCCCCTGGAACTTGTTGACGACCTTCTGCGCCGCCGCTGCCTGCGCTGCCACATCAGCTACGATGGCGACAATTACCAGGAGACCCTGCGTGGCGTCGGTTGCGCCGCCTGCCATCTTGAGTTCAGCAGTGGCCAGTTAACAAGCCACGCCTTTGTCCGCCGCACCCCGGACCAGCAATGCCTCCACTGCCATAACAGCAATTTCGTGGGCCATGATTATTATGGGCGCTACGAACACGACTTCCACTGGGACTACCGCACCCCGTATCAAAAGGATGGCAGCGAGGCTGACCGGCCCTACGGCGTGGAATACCACCAGCTCAGCACCGACATCCACCAGCAGGCGGGCATGGCCTGTATTGATTGCCATCCCGGCCCAGGTCTGATGTCAGCAAAATCCCAGACCATTTCCTGCCTGACCTGTCATGCCTTCAAGGGCAACACTGCCCCCCCATCTCTAAGCACAGAGGGTGGAGAGATTATCCTCACCACCCCGGAGCGCGCCTACACCGTGCCCCAGATGCGCAACCCGGCCCACAGCAAATATGGCACGGTTGCCACCTGCACGGCCTGTCATGCCATGTGGACCTTTAACGACCAGGGCACCCACCTCTTCCGTCAAGACGCCGAGGAGTATGACCCCTGGGAGGCCTTGAGTGTTCAAGGCTCTTACGAGGTGGAGCGGCAGATCTTTGTCAACCTCAACATGGATGAGGGCTACCCCTACCCCTTCATGTCTGATAAATTGACAGGCAAGGGCTATTTCGGTCTCTGGCATAAGGGCTATGAATTACGGCGCTGGGAATTTCCAATCATCTGCAAGGATGAGGAGGGTAGATTCACCACCTGCCGCCCCATCCTGGATCTGCATCTCACCTGGATGGACAGTGAAGGAGAGGTGATGTTCGACAACGCCACCCCAGGCAACGCCCCGAAATACGGCCTCTTGCCTTACACACCGCACACCATCGGCAAGGCAGGCGCCTTCTACAAAGAACGCCTGCAAACCAACCACCATCTCCTTGACCAACCCCTGAACCTTGATAAGGGACCGGGTTTAAATCCTGCCATGGAGGCAAAACCATGAGACATCCCATCCTCATCATTCTCCTGCTGTTCACCCTTACCGGTTGCGCCGCACGGCAGCAGACCATCTCCGCCCCTGCCAAGAAATGGGTGGCCACCCCTGGCAAATACGACAGCACGGCCAGCAAGGTCCACCCCACCCAGCGCCCTTACAAGATAAAGGGAAAGACCTATTACCCCCTGCCCTCGGCAGAAGGGTTCGAGCAAAAGGGTATTGCCTCCTGGTACGGCAACCCCTTCCACGGCCGCAAGACCTCCAACGGCGAGACCTATAATATGTACAGCCGCACCGCCGCCCACAAGACCCTGCCCATGAACACCCATGTCCTGGTGAAAAACCTTGATAACGGCCGGGAAATGGTGGTGCGCATCAACGACCGCGGCCCCTTTATCCGGGGTCGGATCATCGACCTCAGCCACACCGGCGCCAAGGAGATGGGCATGATTACCAAGGGCACGGCCAGGGTACATATCAGCGCCCTGGGCGAGGCAGTGACCGTGGACGAGGATGGCAGGAAGGTGGAACGTTTTCTGCCCCATGAGGATTTCAACCGCGGCAATTTCTACGTCCAAATCGGCTCTTTTACCAACAGGGATAATGCCCAGCGCCTGAAGGCTAAAATGGAGGGCAAGGGACACGAAATGGCAGTACGCACCTATGACCGGGGAGACAAAATCTTCCACCGGGTCCAGGTCCGGGCCGGTTTTGAGATGGGGGATGCCGAAAAGGTGCTCGACCTCTTGACCAGGATGGGCTACAGCGGTTCCTTTATAGTGGCCCAGTAGCACAAGCGCCCAAAGAGGAGACGCTCATCCCTGACCCAAACCTACGCGTAATATCAGCCGTATTATTTGTTTACAGGCCCTTAGTTGTTCACTAAAAATGATCATTACCTAAGGGTGAATGGGAATCAGATCTTATTGACAATCACCTCATCAGCTCACCGGGCCAATTCCTGCTGCACGGCCCTGCCAAGCTGGTTTCTGGTATATGGTTTTTTCAGAAAACCCCTGGCCCCCAGCTCGTGGGCCTTTTTCACCTCGTCATTTCTGGAGAAACCGCTACAGATGACAGCCTTCTGACCCGGATGGCCCTTGATGATTTCTTCATAGGTCTGACGGCCATTCATGCCCGGGGCCATGATCATATCAAGGATCAGCAGGTCGACCCTGTTGTCCTGCAAATACTGGACGGCCTCCTCCCCGGAGCCTACGGCATGCGACTCATAGCCAAGGGATGCCAATATCTGGGTAACGATATCACGCTGCTGGGGCTCATCATCAACAATCAAGATAATCTCACCAGCTCCCTCCAACTCCTCCTGGAAATCCGGATTGTCCGCCCCCACAACATCTTCAAAGCAGGCCGGAAAATAGAGCTCAAAAACCGTGCCCCTATCGCTGCTTTGCAGGCCAATAGTGCCATTATGGTCCTGCATGGTATTCCAGACCACGGCCAGGCCCAGACCGGTACCGCTGCGGCCCATCACCTTTTTGGTGTAAAATGGCTCAAAGATATGCTCCTGGTCCTTCCCGGAGATACCGGGGCCGGTATCTGAAACACTGACCACGACATATTTCCCCACGGCCAGGCCGTGGGGATTCTCATCGCCGACCTCAACCACTTCATTTCTGGTGGTAATATCAATATAACCCTCACCAATGATGGCCTCAGCGGCATTGGTAATCAGATTCATCAGGCATTTCTTGATATGGACAGGCGAACAGGCGATATTGGCCAACTCCGGATCGAGGCTGGTGGAACAGATGACATTACCGTATACCATCATGAGCTGCCTGTACTCCGGCGACTCCAGATATTCCATCAACATCTTGTTAATATCATGGGGCTCTTTCACACTGGCCACCCCCCTGGCCACGGTGAGCAGGTCCGCCACCACGGCAGCGGCCCTCTTGCCAGATGTATGGATTTCCTCCATTGATTTTCGAAAGGGACTGTCCTCCGGGAGCTGCATCAGGATGAGCTCCGGATAGCTGACAATGCCAGAGAGGATATTATTGAGGTCATGGGCCACGCCACTGGCCATAAGACCAATGGCCTCCATCTTCTGCATACGGTTGAGGCTGGCGTGGACCTTGATCCTTTCCCTCTCCATCTCCTTGACGGAACTGACATCCTCAAGCAGGGAGAGCATATGGGGCCGTTCATCAACCAAGATGCCAACACAGGTGGCGCGCACGTCAAGGCGGCTCCCGTCCCGTCGTTCAAGGCTGAGATCGATCCCCTTGACTATTCCCTCTTTCTTGACAAGCTCAATCAGTTTCTTTCTGTCCTCAGGGTTGCGATAGATATCCGCCACATTTTTAAGAGAGGCGTCCTCCCGCCTATAGCCGGTGATCCTAAGGGCCTCGTTATTTGTCTCGCGGACAATGCCGTCTTCGCCCACCAGGGAGATTCCCAACGGGGCGTTATCAAAGAGGAAACGGTAGAGCTTTTCTTTTTTCAACAGGGCATCCTGGGTCTGGTGGAGGATCCTATTGAGGCGGCGATTAAAGAGCAGGAGAAGAACAACTGCCAAGCCCACAAAACAGGCCAGCAGCAGATAGAAAACCCTGATGACCTTTGAATAATCAGGCCTTGGATCCGGATCATAGATAAAGCCCTCCAGTGCGTAGCCTGGTTCTGCCATACCAAGTTTGACATAGGTGTCAGCCATATGCTGCCAGCGTCCCGGGTTCATGTGCCCTATCTCCACAAGCTGAGCCTTGACCAGATCCCTTACGGCCACCGCCTCAAAACGGAGATGGGCCAAGGACTTTTCCACCCCGTACTTTTCCTTGAGCAGGGTGATCATCTCCTCCGTATGCTCCAGGGCATAGCGCCAGCCCTTTAACGATGCCTCGCGGAAGGCCTTTACCTGTTTGGGATGTTTGGCCTCTTCAAGCTCCGAGGTAAAGAGGGTATCACCGTAAAAATCAATACCGTAGGTGGCCGGCCTGATGATGGAGGCCTCAATCCCTTTTTCTTTTAAGAAAAAGGGTTCGTTGCTGATATAGGCGTTGAAGACATCGGTTTTACCGGTAACAAGATCGTTAATGTCATAGGAGCTGGGGATAATTTCCACCCAGTCCAGCTCCATCCCCTCGTTGAGCAGGGTGGCTTTATGCTCGGCCGCATCATCACCCCGTAGCAGCATAACCTTACGGCCAATCATATCCTGGGGGCTGGCAATACCTGAATCC
>JAUVQZ010000200.1 GCA_030597865.1 Pseudomonadota bacterium
GTCCACATGATTTTTTCAACCGACTCATTGCTGCGCACATGGGGGGAGACAGAAACTTTCCATAACCCACGAGGCGCTTGGGGCGTCAGGTTGTCTGGGTCTTGCTGTTTGATGGCTTCACTCCTTAAAAAAAACTATGCTAAATTTGCTGATAATTTAATTTGACGCTTTCATCTTGGCCAGGCGGATAAACTGAACCAGTGGCCGTTTGGCCGGGCACACATAGGCGCAGCAGCCACATTCAAAACATTCAAAGACCCCAAACTGCTTGGTGTCCTCGGGGCGGCCGGCCTCAACATGGATGGCGATCTCCTTGGGCTCCAGGCCCATGGGGCAGACCCCAAGGCACCAGCCGCAGCGGATACACTGGGAGTGGGGGTTGTTGTCAATTTCATCCTCGGCCAGAAAGAGCACCGACGAGGTGGTCTTGGTCACTGGGATATCAAGGCTGGACACCGAGAAACCCATCATGGGGCCACCCATGATGATCTTGGACAGCTCCGGGGTAACACCGCCCAGGTGGGCAACGATGTCGCTGATCTTGGTGCCCACCTTGACCAGCAGGTTGGCAGGCCGTGTGATACCCTTGCCGGAGATGGTCACCACCTTCTCGTAGAGGGGTTTTTCAAGGGCCACTGCATCATAGATGGCAGCGGTGGTGGAGACGTTATGGACCACCACGCCCACGGCAGATGGCAGGGCAAAGGCCGGCACCTTGCGGCCGGTGATGGTCTGGATGAGCTGTTTTTCCGAGCCCTGGGGGTATTTGACATTGAGGGGCTGAACCGTAATGGAAAACCCGTCTGTGGAGCCGTTCTTGGCAGCCTCGGTCATGGCGGCAATGGCCTCGGGCTTATTGTTCTCAATGCCGATAACACATTTTTTGATGCCGAGGATCTGGAGGATTATCTTGGCACCCTCAACAATATCAGCGCTTCTCTGCAGCATCTGGCGATTGTCTGCTGTGATGTAAGGCTCGCACTCGGCACCGTTGAGGATCAGGGTGTCAATGGGGTTGGTGGGGGGCGGGCTGAGCTTGACATGGGTGGGGAAACCAGCGCCACCAATGCCGATAATGCCGGCCCCGTGGACCTTGGCCAGCAATTCCTTGCTGTCAAGATGTGACCACTCTTTCTTGGTGTAGGAGGGGGGTGCAGCCTCCTGGTCGGTCTTGATTGTGATGGAGGGGGCCGAGACCCGCATGGGGTGGGCAGACATGCCAAAGGAATTGATCTGGCCGCTAACCGGGGCATGGAGGGGTACTCCCAGGCCTTTTTTGACCTCGCCGATCAGCTCGCCTTCCTGGACCTCGGAGCGTTTGTCCACGGTGGGGGTGCAGGGCGCGCCAATATGCTGACCCAGAATAATTTCAAGTTCATCAGGAACCGGCATCACCTCAATGGCAAGATCTGCGGTGGGTTTTTTTGATTCCGGGGGATGGATACCGCCCTTGGGGAATGTCAGTAAAGATGTCATGGTGTGTACTTGATATTATGGTCAGGCGTGGCGACCGTGTTTGTGTTACGGAGTGCGTGAAGAATGGACTGCGACAGTCTCAAAAAAAGCATTTCCTCTGCCTCTCTAGAACCAACTTCATTACATAGGTTAGGTTTTTTTGTCAAGGGTAAACGGCCGCTGCTTGCGTGGTTTTTCCATGTGTTGCAGGCGGTTGCAGGGACGCTACATATTGTTTTTTGCCCATTGTGCTTGCCGCGTTGGAAAAGGTTTGCGGCAGCGGATTTTCTGCTATGATGGATGGAGGATAGTTGAAAGAGTGGACACCCCCTTTAAAGAATAAGAGGAGATATATAATGATAACAGCCAAGGAGATTATGACCCGTGAGGTGAAGACGGCCCATCTTGATATGCCTGTCAAAGAGCTTGCCGCGCTTCTCTACGAAAACAAGATCGGCGGCGTGCCTGTGGTTGATGATGACGGCCAGGTTGTCGGGGTTGTCACCGAGAATGACCTCATCGACCAGAACAAGAAACTCCATATCCCCACCATGGTTTCCTTTCTTGATTCCGTCATATTTATTGATAGCGCCGCAACCTTTGAAAAGGAGATCAAGAAGATGACCGGCTCTCTGGTTCGGGACGTCTGCTCTGAGCGGCTGCTCACCGTGGCTGAGGATGCCGGTCTTGAAGATATTGCCAGCCTTATTGCCGAGCAGGGTGTCCATACCCTGCCCGTTCTTAAGGATGGCAAGCTGGTGGGGGTGATCGGCAAGGCGGATTTGATTCGCCTCGTTGCCCAGGGCGACAGGTGATGGCTTTGGCGGCTGTTTGAGTTTGTATTGGTGTGACAGTTTGAGGGAGAGGTGCCGGTGTCAAGGCCTTCTCCTTTTTTTATGTGAAGACTCCTGGGAATGGCGTCGTCATTGCCGGTTGTGGGAGGGCTTTTGGGGCTTCTTTTTGGCCGGGCAAATATGCGCCGGGCCCTTGACAAGTATACTGTAGTGGGGTATTTGAATCCGTTGCCAACCTCGCCTTTTATGGTTGGAATTGCAGGTTACAAGAATGTAATTTTTTTAAATGCGCCACGGGGATTTGTTCTGTGGCGTTATCTATTTAATATTTAAGGAGTAACACATGTGCCGGTTAGCTATGAAAACCGCAAGTGAGCCGTTCTCTCCCTTCACCGTGCTGGAAGGCATGGAATCCATGCAGGAAGGGTATGACGGCAGCGGTCTCGGCTTATTGCTTCGTGGTCTGGAATTTGCGGACTACAAGTACCAGGCTGGGGACCCGATCCTGTCGGGAATTGCCCACACCCCTGAGGCCCTCCATCGCCTGAACGCCATAATGGACAGCAAGGGTTTTGAGTTGAAGTATGATCATGAGTTTGATGTCAATCGGGCCATGATTGAGGCCCAGGACCGGCATAAATATATCCTCCGTGTCTATAAACAGCCCAAGGCCTGGGACAGCCTGTCCAGGGACGAGGCAGAGCATGAGTTGATGATGACCCGCCTTGATATTCGCAAGGATGGTGAGGAGCACGGCGCTGACCTCACCGCCTTCTCCCTCTGGCCTGATGTGGCCATGATTAAAGAGGTGGGCTGGCCCATAGAGATGGGCCAGGCCTTTGGCCTGAATAATGATCGGATCAAGTCCCGCATCTGTTTTGCCCAGGGCCGCCAGAATACCAACTACGGCATCAACCTCTACGCCTGCCACCCCTTCTTCATCCAGGGTGTGGCCACCATGACCAACGGTGAGAACTCCGCCTTTGTACCGATCAGGGATTGGCTCTCCGGTAAGGGTTTTCCCGGCTATACGGGGTACCAGTCCGATTCCGAGGTCTTTGCCCACATCCTCCATTACGTCACCAAGCAGCTTAAATTGCCCCTTGAGGCCTATAAGCATGTCATAACTCCCCTAAGCAATAAGGAGCTGGCTGACCATCCCCAGGGTGATTTCCTGGTGGGGCTGCGCAATGTCTGCCGCCGCCTTATTATTGATGGCCCCAACGCCATCATCGGCTCCCTGCCCGATGAAACCTGCCTGCTGACCATGGATGCCAAGAAGCTGCGTCCGGCCACGGTGGGTGGCAAGCCCGGCGAGTGGGCCGTGGCCTCAGAGATATGTGGTGTGGATGCCATGATTCCGGACCGGGATCGCTCCAAAGACTTCCAGCCCATGCGCGAACATACAGTTATTATTCCTCCAGATAGACAGGAGTTAGAGATATGGTCTCAATTCGATCAATTCCCTCTCAACCAGGCAGCTTAAGTACCAACGACCTGCCCTGGGTTATCCATCACCGTGAAGACCGCTGTACCCTCTGTGGGAAATGTGCGGCTGTCTGCCCGGTTAATACCTTAAAACTTACCTACATGCGCAAGCGCATGCCCAAGATTGTTTTAAGCTCCTCGGAACGGGGCAGCTCCTTCAAGACATTCGTGGGCATTCGCCAAAATACCGATGTGGGAAGGCGCTGCATTGGTTGTGGTTCCTGCGCCATGGTCTGCCCCAACGAGGCCATTGCCCCGGGCTATAATGAGGGCGACCGCTATCGCTTCCAGGCCGCGGTCGGTGGTGATGCCCCCAAACGTGGCGGCCGCCGCAACGATCCGGGCGCCAGCCTCCTTGACCGCATCGTTTTTAATAGGATCTCCATGCTCACCGATCCGGCTCTGGATGCCGGCCGCCATGAGTTTTCCTATAACACCCTCCTTGGCCGCGTCCTCCCCCCTGAGGAGTATGTCCGCCGCAAGATGAGCGGTGAGTGGATTCCGCCGGTGCGGGAGATCTTCCCCTTTGTCATTGGTTCCATGTCCTTTGGCGCCCTGTCACCCAATATGTGGCTGGGACTGCTCCAGGGGGTGGCCTACTGCAATGAGGTGCTGGGCATTCCGGTGGTCATGGCCACTGGCGAGGGTGGTTGTCCGCCCTGGGTGTTACGGAGCCCCTTCCTTAAATATATAATTCTCCAGGTCGCCTCCGGATATTTTGGATGGGACGAGATCATCCGCGCCATCCCTGAGATGCAGTGTGATCCGGCCGCCATTGAGATTAAATACGGTCAGGGCGCCAAGCCCGGCGACGGCGGTTTACTGCAGTGGTTCAAGGTCTCCAAACTCATCGCCCGCCTGCGCGGCGTGCCTGAGGGCGTTGACCTGCCCAGCCCGCCCGTTCATCAGACCCTCTACTCCATTGAGGAGTCGGTGATGAAGATGATCCAGTCCATGTCCATGGCCTGGAACTTCAAGGTGCCGGTCTATCCAAAGATCTCCGGTTCCACCTCGGCCAAGTCGGTGTTGAACAACCTTGTTCGTAACCCCTATGCCTCGGCGCTGATGATCGATGGTATTGACGGCGGTACGGGCGCGGCCTATGACATTTCTCTCAATGCCACCGGTCATCCCATCGCCTCCAATGTTCGTGATTGCTACCTTGATCTCTGTAAGCAGGGCAAGCAGAACGAGATCCCCATCTTTGCAGCCGGCGGTGTTGGCAAGAACGGCAACGTGGTTCAGAACGCCCTGGCGTTGATCATGCTGGGCGCCTCTGGTGTCCACATGGGCAAGTACATCATGCAGTCTGCGGCCGGTTGTCTTGGCTCTGAGAAGAATCGCTGTAACGTCTGTAATGTTGGTATCTGCCCCAAGGGTATTACCAGTCAGAATGCCAAGATCTACCGTCGCCTTGATCCTGATGATGTGGCCCAGCGTGTGGTTGAGACCTTCCAGGCCATCCAGATTGAGGTCAAGAAGGTTATGGCGCCCCTGGGACGTTCCCAGAGTCTGCCCATTGGTATGTCTGACGCCCTGGGTATTGCTGACAAGGCTGCGGCTGATCGACTGAATATTCGGTACGTATGTTAGCTTAGGGAGATGTGATTTTTAGCCACGGAAC
>JAUVQZ010000084.1 GCA_030597865.1 Pseudomonadota bacterium
AATCCCACCCATATTACCGGCACCATCATTGATATAAGCAAGCGCTGCGAGGCGGAGGCGGAACTTTGTCAGGAGCAGCGGGTGTCAGATACCATCATTAATAGCCTGCCCGGCGCCTTTTATATCTATGACGAGCAGTTCAGGCTCATGCGTTGGAACGACAGACATGAGGAAATGTTGGGCTATTCCGGTAAAGAGTTATTCCACAAGGCAGGTCTGGATTTTGTCAGCCCTCCGGATAGAAAGAGGGTTGCAGGGGCCTTGCAACGGGTCTTGCTGGGTAAGGAGATGCATGTTGAGGTGGATCTGCTGGCCAAGGATGGCAGCACAGCTCCCTTTCTATGCTCAGGAACCCTGCTTGAAATGAAGGGGAGCAAGTATATCCAGGGCATGGCAATAGATGTCAGCGACAGAAAGAGGCTTGAAGGTGAGCTGCGGCAGGCCCAGAAGATGGAGGCCATCGGCACCCTAGCCGGTGGTATTGCCCATGATTTTAATAACATCCTTGCCGCCATCCTGGGCTACGGAGAGATGGCCCTGGATGGAGTGGCCAAGGGCAGCCTGGCAGAGCAGGATATTGAGCATGTTATGGCCGCCGGTCGCCGGGCCACGGCCCTGGTTGAGCAGATTCTCGCCTTCAGCCGTCAGGGCGAGGTGGAATTCATTGCCATCCAGGCCCAGCATATCATCAGGGAGGCCTTAAAGATGTTACGCGCCTCGCTGCCCACCTCCATTGCCATCCAGACCCATATTGATAACGACTGTCCCCTTATTGAGGCGGACCCCACCCAGATCCACCAGGTCCTGATGAATCTCTGTACCAATGCCAAACATGCCATGCAGGATGCAGACGGGGTGTTAACCGTGTCCCTCTACCAGGTGGACCTGCCCCTTGCAGATTTTCCTGAGCTTACCCTTGAGCCGGGACCCTATCTTGAGCTCACTGTGGAGGATAGTGGTGAGGGCATGGATGAGGTCACCAGGGCCCGTATCTTTGATCCTTTTTTCTCCACAAAAAATATCGGTGAGGGAACAGGGCTTGGACTGTCCGTGGTCCATGGCATTGTCAGTAACCACGGCGGCCAGATAGTGGTTGTCAGCGGCCTGGGTCAAGGCACAACCTTTCGGATTTATTTCCCCGTCTCCATTAAGGAGGAGGAGCCGGTGCCAGAGTCCCATCACATCCTGCCCACGGGTAGGGAGACCCTCATGGTGGTGGATGATGAGGAGTGGCTTGCCCAGATCCAGCAGCGTTCACTGGCAAATCTTGGCTATAAGGTGGCGAAATTTACCAACAGCCAGGAGGCCCTTGCCGAGTGGCAAAATAACAGCGAGGCCTATGACCTGATTATCACTGATATGACCATGCCTCATCTGTCAGGGGCTGATCTGGCCTGGAAGATTCTGAGCGACAGGCCAAAAATTCCTATTATCATGTGTAGCGGCTTTAGTGAGGTTCTTGATGAGGAGCGGGCCAAGGAGTTAGGAGTGCGAGAGTTTATCTTGAAACCTTTTGGCATGGCTGATCTGGCCCATATCGTTCGACGGGTGCTTGATAATGGCTAAGATTCTTGTGGTTGACGATGACCGGAACCTGACCCGGGTGCTCATTGAGCAGACCCGGCGTATGGGGCACCATGCCATGGTAGCCTCAACCATGCGGGATGGGGTGGAGAATGCCCGACTGGGTGATTTTGACTTGGTGCTGCTTGATGTCCAGATGCCTGATGGCAATGGCCTGGATTTTCTGCCTACCTTTAAGGAGGTGGCCTCCAGGCCGGAGGTTATTATTGTTACCGGTAAGGGGGATCCGGCCGGGGCTGCCAAGGCCATTAAGAGTGGGGCCTGGTGCTATATTGAAAAGCCCCATGTTACCAAGGATCTCAACCTCCATATGGCCCGGGCCTTGCAGTACCGGGCAGAAAAAAATCGGGCCGCCAGGGGGCCGGTGGTCCTGAAGAGGGAGATGATTATCGGCTCTAGTATCAAGATTAACCATTGTCTCGATCAACTGGCCCAGGCAGCCATGAGCGATGTCAGTGTGCTCATCACCGGTGAGACTGGAACGGGCAAGGAACTTTTTGCCAGGGCCATCCACGCCAACAGCAGGCGGTCAGCCAAGAATTTTGTGGTGGTGGATTGTGCCTCCCTGCCTGAGACTCTTATTGAGTCCACCCTCTTCGGTCACGAAAAGGGGGCCTTTACCGGCGCAGACAGAGCCATGACCGGTCTTGTCAAACAGGCCGATGGCGGCACCCTGTTTCTTGACGAGGTGGGGGAGCTGCCCATCCAGACCCAGAAGGCATTTCTCCGGGTCCTGCAGGAACACAGCTACCGCCCTGTGGGGGGATGTGATGAGCTAACCAGTGATTTTCGATTGGTGGCAGCCACTAATCGCGACCTGGAAAAACAGGTCAGCGTCAGCGCCTTTCGTAAGGATCTGCTCTTTCGCCTCAAGGCCTCTGTTATCCATCTGCCGCCCCTGAAAAAGCGTCTGGAGGATCTACGCAGCCTGACCGGCTATTTTGTCAGCAGGCTCTGTGAGCGTTATGGCCAGGAAAAGAAGGAGTTTGGCGTTGATTTCGTGGCCACCCTCTCTGCCTATGATTGGCCCGGCAACGTCCGCGAGCTGGCCCAGACCCTCGAGCATGCCTTCTCGGCCGCCTTCCATTCTCCCACCCTCTATGCCAATCACCTGCCAGACCATATTCGCATCCTCCAGGCCCAGACAGCGGTTCAGCAGTCAAAAACCTCCTTGCAGGCCTGCCAGATACCGTCGGACGCCCTGTCTCTCCCAGCCTGGCGGCAATTTCGTGACAGCTATGAAAAGGAGTACCTGCAAAGGCTATTGGCTCAGACCAAGGGTAATGTCTCGGCGGCAAGCCGGGTTGCCGATCTGTCGCGAACCCACCTCTACCAATTGCTGGCCAAGCATGACCTGCAAGGTTGATTATTCTTATTGCTTCGGTGGATACATAATCAAGTTAATGGAGGAAGTCGAACACCCTTCGACAGGCTCAGGACTATGCCGACAGCTTTAACTATGTATCCACCGAAGCAATAACAAAAAACCTGTCTGCTTTTTCTAACACCGTTAGCTTTTCTTGACAGTTCTCCCTGGTCCGTTTTCGGACATGGATCCCTGTCTCCAGTTCCATTTGGGTGAAATAAAAGGATTTTTTATCTTTCCAAGGCCAGAAGTTCCCCATGGTATGCTTGTTGCTTTTTTCTCCCATCATGAAGGATCAAGCAGGAGATTATGCCATATTTATCTATGTACGTAAGCCGGAAGGCGTGGGGGAGGCCTTGGCCAATATCATTGGCAGGGCAGTGGGGCAGCACCAGCTCACCATCTTTGCCAGCCCGGCAGAGTTAACAGCATCCCTGCGTACAGCCCTGCACAACGGTGATATCGTCATTGTCCAGGCCGATCAAAACACCCTGGCAGAGCTCCTGGCCTGCCAGGAGATTTTGGAGATAAGCCGTCTGATCCTGATTCTTACTGAGATTAATGAGGAGACCATTGCCATGGCCCACCGGTTACGGCCCAGGTTCCTCACCGGTCTTGATGATGAATTTCTCAAGGTAAGCGCGGTGCTTGGCAAGATGCTTGAGGCGGCAGCCTGAGCTATACAGGGGCGGAAAGAGTGAGTGTTAACTTTATCTGACAGGCGTTGGTGGGCCTTCCAGGTGCGATGTTGTTTGTTTAGGTATAATTGTCAATAACCAATAGCCAATGATAGTTTGTTGTTCTCCACGAAGATACGAAGATCACGAAGTAGCAGGGTGTTTTGGTAAGAGATTTTATCTAGCGAATTTGACTGACGTTAACAGGGTTGAAAGAGAGCATTCAGAAACCCAAAACAGATGGAAAAGAGACAAGGAGGGGTGAACATGGCGGAGCTGGCAAGAGATTTAGATTTGGATGACGACCTCTATGACGATGAGGATACCCAGAAGGATAAATATCTCACCTTCCATGTGAATGGTGAGGATTACGGCATTGACATCGCCTTTGTCACCGAGATCATCGGCATCCAGAAGATCACCGAGGTCCCAGATATGCCTATCTTCATCAAGGGGGTGATCAACCTGCGTGGTAAGGTCATCCCGGTGATGGATGTCCGCCTGCGCTTTAATATGGAGGAGAGGGCCTATGATGAGCGAACCTGCATCATCGTCGTCGACATCGACGGTACGGCCGTGGGCCTGGTGGTGGATGAGGTGCGCGAGGTGGCCGATATTCCCGAGGCCCAGGTTGAACCACCACCCCAGACCGGTAAGGGCCAGAGCAGCCGTTACCTCAAGGGCATGGGCAAGCTGGGTGATGAGGTGAAAATTCTCTTGAACGCCGAGAAACTTCTTTACGATGAAGAGCTTGAGAAGCTGGAAGCCCTTGAAGAAGCCTAAGAGGGAAACACCATGAATTTTCTTAAAAACTTTAAGATCCGCACCAAACTACTGGCCAGTACCGGGCTCACCATCCTGCTCTTTCTTATTGCCCTGGGCATCTTCCTGCAGAGCCTGAACAGTACCAGCAGAGGCTACTCCCAGGTCATCAGCGAGGAACTTGAGACAGTGTCACTGGCCAAAGAACTCCATGTGCAGATGCTGGAAAGCCGCCGTTCTGAGAAAGATTTTTTGGCCCGCCTCGATATGAAATACCTGGAACGGGTAGAAAAGCACATTGCCGCCTTGCAGGGGACGGCAACGCAGATCAACAGTCTGGCCCAAAGAGATGGGGCCGAGGAAATCGCTGAGCTGGCCTCCCAGGTCAAGGAACTGGCCGGGCATTATCACGCCGCCTTTGAGGCCGTGGTAAAGGGCCAGCAAAAAAAGGGTTTGGACCATAAAAGTGGTCTGCAGGGCCAATTTGCTAATGCCGCAAGCCAGCTCATGGGACTTGCGGGTATTTTTGATGAACAGCTTGCCAGGTTGCTGGCCCTGCGGCGCTATGAGAAGAACTACCTGCTGCGTCATGATCAGCAATATGTCAAAAAAGTCCATGAGCAGTTAATCGTAGTTCACGACTCTCTGCTGGAAATTTCCTGGGACAAGGATACCAAGGACAGAACTGAGGCGGCGGTGGCAAGTTATAAAAGGGCCTTTGATGCCCTGGTGGCTGAGGATGGCAGAGCTAAAGGCCTTATGGCCGAGATGACCCAGGCCACCCATGCCATTGAGCCGCTGGTGGGAAAAATCACGACCCTGGCCCATGAACTGGGTAGAGAACGTATCAGCATCACGGAGCACTCTGTAAGACAGGCGGCCCGCATGGCCCTTATCGTAGCTGTCCTTGCCCTTGTCGCCGGCTTGATCCTCTCCTTCTATATTGCCAATGTCATTAGTAGGCCCCTGCAAAATGTGGTGACCATCATCAAGGGCATTGCCAAGGGAGATTTCTCAACCAAGTTAACCGCGGACAGCAAGGATGAGACCGGCATGATCATCCGTGCCATGGGAACGATGGTCGCCAACCTCAACAGCAAGGCCGAGCTGGCCAACAAAATCGCTAACAAAGACCTGCGAGACGACGTTGAGCTCGCCTCAGACCGTGACAGCCTGGGCCACTCCCTGCAGGCCATGACGGACAATCTTAACCAGGTCATCAATGAGATCAATGTGGCGGCAGAGCAGATCGCCTCTGGCTCCGGCCAGGTGGCGGACGCCAGTCAGGCCCTGAGTCAGGGCGCCACCGAGCAGGCGGCCTCCCTGGAGCAGATCACCTCCTCCATGACTGAGATGGCCAGTCAAACAAAAAACAATGCCGAGAATGCTGGTCAGGCCAATAATCTGGCGGAAGAGACCCGTGAGGCAGCCCAGCGCGGCCATGGCCAGATGCAGGATATGGTTACGGCCATGGGCGAGATCTCCCAGTCGGGCCAGAGTATCTCCAAGATCATCAAGACCATTGATGAGATCGCCTTTCAGACCAATCTCCTGGCCTTAAACGCCGCCGTGGAGGCGGCCCGGGCCGGCCGGCACGGCAAGGGCTTTGCCGTGGTGGCCGAAGAGGTGCGCAACCTGGCGGCCCGTTCCGCCAAGGCAGCCAAGGAGACGGCCGAGCTCATCGAGGGTTCGGTGGAAAAGACCAATAACGGTTCTGAGATTGCCAACCGCACCGCTGACGCCCTGGATGAGATCGTCACCTCGGTGGGTAAGGTCACCGACCTGGTGGCCGAGATTGCCGCGGCCTCAAGCGAGCAGGCCGAGGGCATCGGCCAGGTCAATATCGGCATCAGCCAGGTCGACCAGGTCACCCAGCAGAATACGGCCAATGCCGAGGAAGGGGCCTCCGCCGCAGAAGAGCTCTCATCCCAGGCTGAACAGCTCAAAGAGATGATGTCTTGCTTCCGCATTAAGGGCCAGGCCTCTGCTGGCGGCCCAAGGCAGCTTTCCTCCTTTTCCGGGCCGGAGGCATATGGGCGGGAGCAGCCGCAGTTTTCTGCGCCGCCCATACCGGCAAAGACGGTGAAGCCGGCCGATGTCATTGATCTTGACGATCAGGAGTTTGGCAAGTTTTAAAAACAGGATTCAGAATACAGGAGACAGAATTGAGAATGGCCAATTGTAGCATTCTGAATTCTTCCTTAACCGAGAGTCAACATGAAAGATCAATTCAGCCCGGATCATATTGAGATGGTGGAGGAGTTTTGCCAGGAGATTCGAGATCTCCTCGATGAACTTGAACCGGTCATTGTCGACATGGGCAAAGGCTGTGGCGCTGAGGGCCAGCAAGAGGATATCAGCGATGATATTAATGGCATCTTCCGGCTCTTTCACTCCATCAAGGGGGCAGCCGGTTTTCTCAACTTCCCCAATATCGCCACTGCCTCACACAGTGCTGAAAACCTCCTTGATCTGATCAGGACAGGGGCGATGTCCCTGCAGCCGGATCATATTGACCTGTTTTGCCAGGGGTGTGACTTTATCCGGGAGGGTATTGAGCATGTCTGCGAGCATTATGAGGATGAGGGCTTAAGCACGCAGAGCCAAGTGATACGGGACAGGTTTTTGGCCGCCATTGAGGTCGATCCGCAGGAAGCTCCTGAGGAACAAGGACCGGCGGTGATTGATCTTGATCTTGATCCTGCCTCGCTGATCTCCCCTGAGATGTCGAAAAATTTCGTCAGCGAGTCCCAGGATATCCTCCAGACCATGGAGACAGCTCTTTTAAACTGGCTCAAGGACAAGGGTAATCAGGATCTTCATGGGGATGTATTCCGCCAGATCCACAGCTTTAAGGGCAATTGCGGCTTCCTTGGTTTTGCCGATCTGGAGTCCCTGAGCCACCACCTGGAGACCGCCATTGATCTGGCCCGTTCCGGGGGGGCGGCGGATCCTGCTAAAATTGCCGACATGGCCCTGAATCTTATTGATATTTACCGGGAGACCCTGGCCGATATCGGTGAAGGTGGTCCCGGCAAGATAGAGGGTCTTTCCATCTATCTTGATATGATCAACGACCAGCTGCCGCCCCAAGACCGGGTTGCCCAGGACGTGGCAGGACAGGAGCCGGACCGACTGGGCGATATCCTGGTGGAGCAGGGGGCCGCCACCAAGGCAGAGGTTGATGTTGGCGTGGCCCAGCAGAGCAGGCAGCTTGGTGCCATCCTGGTGGAGTCAGGGGCTGTGAGCCACGACCAGGTGGACAGGGCCCTGGAGACCCAGAAGGAGCGCAAGAAGAAAAAGGCGGGTGCCGGCAAGGTCAAGGCTACTAAGCGTCAGGATCTCCGGGTGGATCTCGGTAAGCTTGATCAGCTCATCGATCTCATTGGCGAGCTGGTGATTGCCGAGAATATGGTGGTCAACAGCCCTGATCTTGAGGAGATGGAACTCGATCATTTCCAGAAATCAAGTCAGCATCTGGGCAAGATTGTCCGAGATCTCCAGGAAATGGCCATGACCCTGCGGATGATTCCGGTCTCCGGCCTGTTCAGGCGGATGATCCGCCTGGTCCATGATCTTTCCCGTAAGTCGGGGAAGAAGGTTGAGCTTATCCTCAGCGGTGAGGAGACCGAGGTGGATAAGACGGTGATTGAGACCATCACCGATCCCCTGGTCCACCTGCTGCGTAACTCCATGGACCACGGTATCGAGCCGCAGGATGTGCGCCTGGAGGCAGGCAAGGAGAGTGCCGGCATAATTCGCCTTTCCGCCGTCCATGAGGAGGGCAATGTCAAGATCTCCATCGAGGATGATGGCGGCGGCCTGCCGCGGGATAAGATCCTGGCCAAGGCCCGGGAAAAGGGGATTCTCCAGGATGCTGCTGATATGCCGGACAGCGAGATCTACAAGCTCATCTTTGCTCCGGGCTTTTCCACGGCAGCCGAGATCACCGATGTTTCAGGGCGCGGGGTTGGTATGGATGTGGTACGCCAGAATATCAATAAGGTCAATGGTTCCATTGATATCAAGAGCCGGGCCGGTCAGGGCACCACGGTGGACTTGCGTATTCCGCTGACCCTGGCTATTATCGAGGGTATGCTGGTGCGCTGCGGCATAAGTCGCTACATCATTCCCATCATCAATATTATGGAGTCCTTTCGGCCCAATCCGGGGATGATCACCGTTGGCCCGGATGGCCAGGAGGTGGTCAAGGTCAGAGAGAACCTGCTGCCCGTGGTTCGCCTCCATGATCTCCATAATGTTGCTCCTGATAACCATGAACTGGAAAAGGGCATCCTTATCGTCCTGGAGGCCCGGGGCAGCAATTTCTGTCTCTTGGTTGATGAGCTTCTCGGCCAGCAGCAGACAGTGATCAAGGGTCTGTCCGATTATGTCTCAAGTTTCGGTAATGCAGGTGGGGTGTCCGGCTGTACCATCATGGGCAATGGCGAGGTCTGTCTGATTTTGGATGTGCAGAGTGTTTTGGATCGATTGAATGAAGGGGGGTACTGATGAAGGTTCTCATTGTTGACGATGAGTTTATTGCCCAGGAGCTGCTTAAGGGCTTTCTGGAATCCTATGATGCCATCTGGAACGTGGCGATAAACGGCATTGAGGCCGTGGAGGCCTTTCAGCTTGCCTTGGCACAGAGGGATCCCTATGACCTGATCCTGCTCGATATCATGATGCCCCAGATGGATGGTCACCAGGCCCTGCGCGAGATTCGCCGTATCGAGGCCGAGGAGGGCATCGGCGGCACGGACATGGTGAAGATTGCCATGGTCACCGCCCTCTCTGATGCCAAAAACGTCATGGAGGCCTTTGTCAAGGGCAGCTGTGGGGCGTATCTGACCAAGCCTGTCTACCCGGAACAACTCCATAGGGTGTTGCTGGATTTTGGTTTGGTTGACGAAAAATAATAATGTGCGATGGGTTTGCATTCTAAGGGTGCGAGAAAGAGATAAGGAGTGGAGTATGAATTTTTTAAAGAGGTACCAAGATCATGGGAACCGTGATCTTGGTTCTCTTGCTGTTCACCGTGGCCCTTGGGGTGTATAGAAATGCCTTGAAAAGTACGGAAGACGGTTTTGGCAATGTTGTTGATCAGGAATTGCAGATCGCCACCCTGGCCAAGGATATGCTGGTCGGGGTTTCGCTGGATAAAAACTATCAGATCATGCGGGCTGCGGCCCACGACATGGAGGCTGCCATTGCCTCGATCCATGTCGCCCATTCTGAGGAAGGGGCCTGCGCTGCAGCTGCTGAGGAGCTTTTCCCCCCAGGCTGAACATCTCAAGGAGATGATGGCCCGTCCCCACCTGAGCTCATTGGCAGCCCCGGAGAGCAGCTATGGGGAAGAGCAACCGCAGCTCTCGGCGCCGCCCATGCCGGCGGATGTCATTGATCTTGATGATGATGAGTTTGGCAAGTTTTAGATGGGGAGTTGAGAGGTAAGAATGTTAAAGACGGGGCGGCAAGCCCTTCCATACTTCTCATCTTCTTACCTCCTATATTCTCATCTTATCAATCCCCCTTTTCTAAGGGGGAAGGTCTTTATGGACTTAAAGGAGTCGCTTAAGTCAACCAGATTGACCTCCATCCTCAAGGAGTCTCCTGTTGCTCGCGCACCTCCCCTGAAGGGGAGAAGGGATTTTGTGAGGCAGCAGTGATGCTAAGTTCATGATTTTAGAATACAGCATAAGATGCCGACCTAAGCTTCTCCCTGCCACCTCCTCCCGGACTCTCTCTCCTCTCCTCCGGGAGGAGGTGGCCTTTTTAGTGCCTTACTGCAGGAAGACTGTCATAAAAAACAAAAAACTGACAAACTTGTTTTAGAAATGACAACTTACAGTCACCTCTAAGGCACTTATCCCTTCCACTTTATGTGGGTTAGCATAAAAATCAAGCAGTAAAAATACGCTGGGTAATCATCACTCACCATGAAGTTGCAGAATAAAATAAGCCTGGTTGTCCTGCCCTGTGTGGCTGCGGCCATTATCTTTTTTGGTCTGTGGACCATCCGCTCCAGTGACAGCTTCTTTGTCAAGCTCATGTTTGAGGTCATGGCCAAGGACCTGGAGGTCTATGTGGGTTCGACCATGGCGGAGATTGCCGCAGGTGTGGAGGGTGCCACAGATCCGCAGAAGGTGCTTCAGGCCCAGCAGGATGCCTTTGTCGAGGCGGAGAAGGAGCATACCCTGGAAACAGGCCATATCTTCATCATTAACCCCCATGGTGAGCTTGTCTTTTGCAGCCGTGGCCATAGTCATCTGCAGGGTGAACATATCTGGCTGCCGGTGGTCCGGCTCTTGGTTGAGGGCGAAAAGATGGCGGGCCAGGGGTATAGCCATAATTTATTGACTGCCCCGCTGCCGTTGAACAAGGAGGTGATGAAGGGCGACACCCGCATCATCCAAGGTCATGCCCAGGCCGGCATTGGGGATATCCTCTATAGCGCTGCCTTTTTCAAGCCCTGGAACTGGGTGGTGGTGTCAGCGATCTCCGATCATGAGGTCCACAGCGCCATTGACGGTCTGCGGCGGACCACCTTGCTGGTCGCCGCTTTCACTATCCTGGGCACCTTTGTTTTGCTCTCCCTTGTCATGCGCCGTTTTTTTGTTAGTCCTGTCGCGGCCCTGCAGGAGGCGGCCCAGGCC
>JAUVQZ010000180.1 GCA_030597865.1 Pseudomonadota bacterium
AGGATCAATTTCACCTTTATTTGAAAGAATGTGAGTGGCGATTTAACAACCCAAAAACAAAAGACCAATTAAAACTGTTGAAACAGTTAGTTAAAGCAAATATGGGCTAGTTATCTAGGACAGCCCCTTATAAAATGCGTGATTTGGTCTCAGGCCCGGTTTTGTAGAAATCTGAAAAAAACGATTTTTTGTCACTTAATCCCCCCTGCCACTACTCCCCTGTCTCCTGCTTAACAATCTCCCAAAAGGCCTGAATCTTCGGGTGGGCCATGTTCTTTCTGGCCGTGCAGATGCCGATGGAAAAGGGGGTCAACTGCGGAGTGACATCAAGGATCCGTATCTGATTCTGCATGGGGCTTTTTTCAATGACCAGGTGCGGAACCACGCCCACGCCGCAGCCCAGGCTGACCATGGCGATGATTGCCTCGTTGCCCGCTACCTGGGCGTAAATGTTGGGTTGGGTCTTTTTGTCGCTAAACCAGCGATCAATACGATCACGACTGAGGCCCTGCTCCGCCATGATCACTGGCGTCCTGGCCCAATCGATGTTCCGGCCCTTCATAACCACGGTTTCAGGAAAGCTCTGGGGTGCAATAAACACCAGTGGGGTCTCGATTATCCTCAGGCAGGAGAGCGTTTTGGGTTGGTTTTTGGGGAGGGCGGCAATGGTCACGTCCACCTCGTTGTTAAGGAGCTTGGGCAAGGCCTGGGCCGCGTCTCCGGTCTGGAGATTAATATGCACCGAGGGATACTCCTTGCGGAATATGCCCAGGATACTCGGTAAAATGGAGTAGGCCGCCGTCACCGAGCAGTAGAGGGAGATCTCGCCGCCCAGCAGGTTGTCGCCGCCAAGTTGGTTTTGCAGATCCTGCCACCGGCCTATGGCCTCCTCGCCATATTTCTTAAAGAGCTCGCCGGCCGGGGTCAGTGAAACGCTGCGGTTGTCGCGGATAAAGAGCTGTTGGCCCACCTCTGCTTCAAGGCGCTGCACGGTCCGGGTCAGGGCTGAGGGTGTTATATTGCAGGCCCGGCTGGTGCGGCCGAAATGCAATGAGTCGCTTAAGTGCTGGAAAAGTTGTATTTCTCGGATATTCATTCTTTTTGGCTATCGATTCTAAGATGGGACTCAAGGCAGCGGTCAGTGGGACTCATGATTGTTGCATAAGTTGCAAAACAGTATGCCAGATAATTCACTTGACGCAACAATAAAACAGTTTAATGTGTTTGATATTCCACAGACATTAATGTGTCCTGCGCAGAGGGATATCTCTGCAGGAACACCTTCCACAATCCACGATAAGGAGAAAAACAATGGGACAGAATTATTTTAATACCCTGCCGCTGCGGCTGCAGCTTGAGGAGCTTGGTCAGTGCCGCTTTATGGATTCTTCCGAGTTTGACGGCGTTGAGGCCCTCAAGGGCAAGAAGATCGTCATCATCGGTTGCGGCGCCCAGGGTCTGCACCAGGGCCTGAATCTACGCGACAGCGGCCTTGATGTGTCCTACACCCTGCGCCAGGCAGCCATTGACGAGAAACGGCAGAGCTGGAAAAACGCCACGGAAAATGGCTTTACCGTCGGCACCTATGAGGAGTTGATCCCCAGCGCCGATGTTGTGATCAACCTCACCCCGGACAAACAGCACAGCAACGTTGTTGCCGCAGTTATGCCCCTGATGAAGCAGGACGCCTGCCTCTCTTACTCCCACGGCTTTAACATCGTTGAGGAGGGCATGCAGATCCGCAAGGATCTCACCGTTATCATGGTTGCCCCCAAGTCTCCCGGTACTGAGGTGCGCGAGGAGTACAAACGCGGTTTCGGCGTCCCCACCCTGATTGCCGTCCACCGTGAGAACGATCCCAGGGGCGAGGGTTGGGATCTGGCCAAGGCCTATGCCAGCGGCACCGGCGGTGACCGGGCCGGTTGTCTGCAATCCTCCTTTGTCGCCGAGGTTAAGTCCGACCTCATGGGCGAGCAGACCATTCTCTGTGGTATGCTGCAGACTGGCTCTCTGCTCTGCTATGACAAGATGATGGAAAAGGGCATTGACTCCGGCTACGCCTCCAAGCTCATCCAGTATGGCTGGGAGACCATTACCGAGGCCCTCAAGTATGGTGGTATCACCAATATGATGGATCGCCTCTCCAACCCCGCCAAGATCAAGGCCTTTAATCTGGCCGAGGAGTTGAAGGAGATCCTTGAGCCCCTGTTTCATAAGCACATGGACGATATCATGGGCGGTCATTTTTCCAGCACCATGATGGAAGACTGGGCCAATGATGACAAAAATCTGCTGGGCTGGCGCGCTGAGACCGGTGAATCAACCTTTGAAAAGTCTGTTTCCGGCGATATGGACATTGCTGAGCAGGAGTATTTTGATAACGCCATCCTGATGGTGGCCATGGTCAAGGCCGGTGTGGAGCTTGCCTTTGACACCATGGTTTCCGCCGGCATCAAGGAAGAGTCCGCCTATTACGAATCCTTGCATGAGGTGCCCCTCATCGCCAATACCATCGCCCGTAAGAAACTCTACGAGATGAACGTTGTTATCTCTGACACCGCCGAGTACGGCTGCTACCTCTTCAACCACGCGGCCCTCCCCATGCTCCAGGATTTCATGAAGAATATTGACACCGATGTAATTGGTAAGGGGTTTACGGTGCAGGACAACGGGGTGGACAACGCTGAGTTGATCCGGGTCAACGAGGCGCTGCGCTATACCGGCGTTGAGGCCATCGGCGAAGAGTTGCGCTCATACATGAGCGCCATGAAGCCCATCATTTAGTTCTTCTCTTTTTTACCATACGACAAAAGGCCGCCTGGGTTTTCCCAGGCGGCCTTTTGTCGTTTTAATGGCTCAACAGCTCGCTGTTTTCAACGGGGCGGATGAATTCGGCCCGGTGCCTGGATTCAGCGGCTATCGGCGAAGGGGAGAAGATGGGGCAGGCAGGTTCACCCCCCCGCTTTAGCCAAGGCGTTTCGACCCTTCGACAAGCTCAGGACACCGCAGGCTCAACGGACGGCATTTACAGAGTATGGGAGTTCGAGCGACCGTGCCCTGAGCTTGTCGAAGGGTTGGCAGTTCAGCTCTGAATGGGCAAAGGCAAAAAATCTAAAACCCAAGGATCCATGGTAATCCGTGATGAACCTTTTCTTAGGGGGAAGGCAGAAAATATGATGAGAAGCGGGAGGAGGGGAGGTTTGGGAAGCATTAGAGGAATTTTTCGACGATCTCCATGATTTCAGATATCTTAACAGGTTTGGGGAGAAAGTCGTCCATGCCCACCTGCTGGCAATCGTCCTTGGTTTCTTGGGTGGCAAAGGCAGTAACGGCAATGATCGGCGTTTTGGCCAGGCCCTCTTCCTGTTCCTTTTGGCGGATGAGCCGGGTGGCATCTATGCCATTCATCTCCGGCATATGGATATCCATGAGAATGACAAAATAATCAGTGGTTAACCAATGCTGAATCGCCTCTTTGCCATTAACGGCTTCGGAGGGATCAAGGTTATGCATCTTCAGGAGGTCAACGAGAAAAAGCCTGTTAAGGGGTTCGTCGTCGACAATTAAGATTTTATTGTTTTTAGCAGCAGCCAATGGTCCCCCTCAGTATGGTCGGTCAGTTTTGTTTGTTAGGTATTAGTACTAATAAAGTTTGTTAGTTATTGCGACTCTTTTCAAAAAGAAAATCAAAAAAAATCTTGTAAGATATCGTATTTAAAACTGAATTTCGTTATTGTCGAGTAGCATCGGGTATTCCACGTATGTGGGGATGGTGATGCGAAAGAGGGATCCCTCGCCCAGGGTGGATTCAATTTCCAGGTGAAAGCCCAGCTCCTCAATCAGTGAGCTGGAAACAGAGAGGCCCAGGCCGGTTCCTTCACCTGTAGGCTTGGTGGTGAAAAAAGGTTCTGTGCAATGTTGCCTCGTTTCTTCAGACATCCCAATACCATTATCCTCAACCTCTAAAACAAGGGCGGCTGTGAGGCCTTCTTGCCGGGCTGTTGGGTTTATTTTTTGCAGGACATTCTCGCTGAGCTCTTCCTCATAAAGTCTGACCCAGACCTGCATGGGGAAATTTTTGATCTGTTCAGATTTTTTCATAACTGCATAGCGCGCATTGGCCAGAAGGTTGACCAGGATCTGTTCGACCTGCTGGTTATCAGTGGTGATATACGGCACTTCTTCGGTGGTCTCTTCATGCAGTTCAATCAGGAAAATTCGAAACTGTTCACGAAAGAAGCTGAGAGCCCCTTTTGTTGTCCAGTAAAGATTGAGATCGGTAATGTTTTCTTTGGAAAGGGTGGAGAAAACTCGCATATGCTCAATAATACGCATCACCTTGGCAACCTGGCCGCTTATATCTTTGGCTGTTTTCCCCAGGGGTGATTCCGGCTGATTCCGGCTTAAATACTGATGAAGCTCATCCGCCCCAAGGCTGATGAGACTCATGGGCATGTTGATCTCATGGGCCATGCCCTTTGCCATTTCGCCCACGGCGGTGAGTCTGCTGGCATGGGCCAGTTGCTTCTGTTTGGCCCTGAGCTCCAGATTCATTTCTTCCCGGTGCACGGCTTGGGCAATCAGGGTGGCGGCAGTTTTAACTGCGGCAATCTCAAGCTCCGGCCATGTGCGAGTGGTAAAACAGTCTTCCAGGCTGAGAAAGCCCCAGCATTTCCCCCTCACCATGATGGGTGTCCAGACAATGGCGTGGATATGTAGAGAGGTAAACAGGGCCGCCTCCTGGTCAGGGAGATCCTCTGTGTTTTCAACGATGCTCTTTCCCTGTTGCAGAAGGGAGAGCCAGCGCCCAAGGTGGATATCTTCAAAGGTAAATGTTGAGGCTAAGGTCTCAGCCCTATTCTGCTTCGCCGCCTCTGTAACCCATTCAAATTCTTGGTGGACGGCCAGGTTTTCAAGGGGGTCTTGCTGGAGACAGTAGATGTGGACCCGGGATACGGCCATAACGAGACCCATCCTGGCAATGAGAGGTTCGGCAAACTGGCGCCAGTCTGTACAGCTGATAAGTTTCTGCGCAGTGTCATTGACCGCTGCCAGGATGAGGTCACGCCGGACCAGAGAGTCTTTGAGCTGGCGGCTGGTTCTCAACTCCTGTTTCAACGCCTCATTTTTTTCCGTGAGCTGCTGGAGCAGAGCTCTGTTTTCCTGGGTGAGGCGGTATTTTTCAGCGGCCTTGTTGAGGATGTCAAGGAGGGTATGCTCCTGCCAGGGTTTGGTGAGATAATGATAGACCTCACCCGTGTTGATGGCTGCCATGATGTCTGCCGGATCACTGTATGCCGTCAGCATAAGGCGTATGGTATCCGGGGACAGGGCACGGATCTCCCCCAGAAGTTCCGTGCCGTTTTTGCCGGGCATTCGTTGGTCGGCAACAACAAGGGCGATGTCTTTATGGTCATTAAAACAGTTGAGAGCCTCTTGTGCTGATGGAGCGGTGATAATGGTAAAATGGCGTTTCATGGCCATTCGAAAGTTGGAGAGATTCACCTCTTCGTCATCAACGTAAAGAAGTTTGAGCTTGTCCATAGTTTTGCCCCGGGACTTGTTTTTGTTTCTTGGGGGAAGGGTTACTCCCCCCCCATATTTAGGTGCTGTCGTGCGTAATGTTTAATACTAAAGGAAGGTGAAGAAATAAAGTAACTGCTCACAGGGTACCGAATCTTTTCGCGATCAGCCTGGTTCGCATAGTAAGCTATAGCTCTCCATTCTGCTTACGAAAATCTTCGGCACCCTGCAAACAGTTACAATCCGGTGGTTCTCGACAATCTAGAAACAACTGGGTGAGTAGTTACGAAATAAAGAAGGTAAAGAAGATGGAATAATCTCTATTTCTCTACCTTCTCATCCCCCCCCCCCACAGCCCTCAACAGGCAGGTAGGCCGCCAAGCTGCTGCCGTTGCCCTCGGGGCGTTTGACCGCGATGCGGCCCGCAGGCAGCGCGATTATTTTATAGCTGGTGGCAAGACCGATACCCGAGC
>JAUVQZ010000250.1 GCA_030597865.1 Pseudomonadota bacterium
AGCTCTGCGATCAATTCAAAAAAGGGGCTGGCATCACCCTTACCATGAACCTGATGGCCCCAGGCCTTGCGCCATCCCTTAATGATTCCGTAATGATTTTTCACCGCCAGGGTGATCCGGGCCTGGCTGTGGCTCTTGAGCTTGGGAAGATTAATGAAATAATCACACTCCAAGGCATCAATAGCCACGGCAATCTTAACACCGTTGCCGGTCGTGACCGTGCGGGTCTCTTGAAACGGTGCAAAGGCAACCGGCAGCCCCTTTAAGGCCTCGGTCATGCCACAGATCCGCATGGCCCGCAGGCCCGAGCCGGTGGCCGGCGAATCGCCCACCACAACCCGGGCACCTTGATCAACAAACCACTGGGCAACCCCGGCGACAAACTGCGGATGGGTACAGGCCAGGTCCGCCTGATATCCGGCCGCCACCAGGTTGGGCTTCAAAAGAACCCTGCTCCCTTGGGAAACGGCAAAGGGAAGGGCCGCAAGGAGCCCATCCACCACCTTGACAATATCCTGGCGCTGATAGGACAGACAGCGGCCAATGGCCACGGGTATTTTTTGTTCGTCCATCACCTGTCAACCCGCATCTACCCATCTCCCAAGGCCATCCAGCACCTCTTCCACCAACCCTGCCCACCTCAAAAAAAACACAGGGATCAACCTACCAGTTATGAATTCAGAAAAACAGCAGAAAGGGTCGTTGGCAACACCTGCAACCAAGGGGGGGGGAGGGCTGAAAAAAGAAAAAGGCCAGCCTTGGGGGGACAAGGTGGCCTTTTTCAGGAGAAAGGAGATATGAGTTATCACTCAACCATTTTTCAATACAACATCCATGCCAAACCAAAAAAAATAGAAAAAAACCATCCCTGCCCCCTACACAGAAGCCTTTCAGGGCAAAGACCAAGGCCCATTCTGGCCCAGCAGCTATTCAACTTTTTATACTTTCCACCACCAGCACATCTCCCAGGCATCTTTTCACATGAAACATCAACCAGATAGGATAATTTATAAGTTTTTATACCGCCCCCCACTGAACCGGCAGCCATTGCCAGGGCAACAGAAGATTCAGCATCTCCTTAACTATCACCAGCCCGGCCGCCCCCTTCGGTACAAAATTTATAACCCCTTTGCGCAAGCCAGAGACACTTGACGCCCTCCACGTTCCAGCACCCGCTCTTACCAGCTTAACGGATTATTGACATTCCCCCGCCAGGTCAGGTCAAAAAAATGACTTTCAACCATCCACCAGCACCCCACCACAGAAACAGCCACGGCGAAACAGAAGAAATTAACAGCGCCAAATCAAGATCTTACACCAAAAAAGACAAGAAACATAAAAACTTGGCATAATACTTGATAAGAAGACCTTTAGTATAAAATCCATCAACACTCAGCCGCAGGAGATCAGGACAATGGCAGAAGAAGAAGAAGCAACCCCTGAAGAGCCCAAAAAGAAGCCCAAGATGATGCTCTTTATCACCATTGGTGTGGTCCTCCTCCTTGCCTGTGGCGGCGGTTTCTTCGCCTATACCACCTTCATGGCCCCCTCTGACAATACTGAGGAACTCCCCATGGAGGAAGAGGTGAGTATGACGGGCGAGATGGTTACCTTTGGCGAATTTGTCGTCAATCTTTCCGACCCCAAGGGCAAGCGTTATCTAAAATGTAAGATCAGCGTTGAGGTGGAAAGCGTTGAGGCCGTGGAACGGATACAGAAGATCGAACCCAAGCTCCGCGACATCGTCATCATGCTCCTTACCAGCCTGGCCTTTGAAGAGGTCATGACCCCGGAGGGCAAGATCCGCATCCGCGACGAACTCCTGGAACGCTTTAATCAGGCGGCCCGTCCGGATCGG
The DNA here is from genome assembly GCA_030597865.1 of Pseudomonadota bacterium. Lineage (GTDB taxonomy): Bacteria > Desulfobacterota > Desulfobulbia > Desulfobulbales > SURF-16 > BM506. The sequence goes on from JAUVQZ010000250.1 coordinate 1,859, forward strand.
ATTAAGAATCTCTACTTCAGCGACTTTGTCGTCCAATAAAACCACAGGTACGGGAAATACATGGAACAGATTCTCAGCCAGGACGAAGTCGATGCGCTCTTAAAGGGTATTTCCGGCGGTGACATTGAAGAGCCGGAAGAAACCTTTGACGAAGAGGCCCTCGCCTATTCCACCTACGACTTCAGCCGCCAGGAACGCATCGTCCAGACCAAGATGCCGGCCCTGGATGTCATCAATGACGTCTTTCTCCGCTCCATCCGCGGCTCGCTTTCAGCAACCCTGCGCCGGATTCTTGACATCAGCTCCGTGCCCATGGAGCTTGACCGTTTTGGCGCCTTTGTCCGCACCCTGCCCGTACCAAGCAGCCTGCAGATCTTCAAGATGGATCCCTTCCGGGGCCATGCCCTGTTCGTCATTGAACCAAAACTGGTTTTTGCCCTGGTGGAGAGCTTTTTAGGCGGCAGCGGCCTGCGCAACGTCCGCATCGAGGGCCGTGATTTCACCGCCATTGAGCAGCGCCTGATCCATCGGGTGGTAAACCTTCTGGTCAGTGACCTTGAAAAGGCCTGGTACTCATTACACCCCATTAAGGTCCAGTATATCCGCAGCGAGATCAACCCCCAGTTTGCCAAGATCTGTGAACCGGAAGACGTGGTTATCATTAACCGCTACGAGGTGGACATGGACAGGGCGGTTGGCTCCATTACCTGCTGTATCCCCCTGGCCAACCTCGAATCTGTCAAGGCCAAACTCATGACCACCTTCAGCAGGGAACAGAGCGAAGAGGATATCAGCCTCAGGCGCATTCTCACGGAGAACGTCAAGAATATCCCTGCTGAAATACGGGTGATGCTCGGCAGTGCTGAGATCTCGGCCGGCGACATTATCGCCCTTGAAAAGGGAGACATCATCCAGCTCGACAAACGTAAAGATGACCTGCTGCCCGCCTATATTGCCGGGGTCAGGAAATATATGGGCTCTGCCGGGATCCACCGGGGCAACAAGGCCTTTTTGATTAAACGCAAGGTCCTGGATCAGGAGAAAGATTGATGACCGCGCAGATAGCGCAGACTTCGGATAGCGCAGACTTCGAAGGGCACCATGCAGCCAGCGGCACAGCGGCAACAAAAACTGATGCAACATCAGCTGCCTTTCATGCCAGCGACGTGCGCCAGAACCAACAATATCAGCAGGGAACGTAAAGGAGAAAAGATATGGCTGACGAACCATTGGATGATGCCTGGGCAGATGCCCTTGATGAGGCAAATCCTGAATCAACGGAAAAAGAAAACAAGGGTGATGAAGACTGGGACGCCCTTTCCAAGGAAAATGGCCCATCCGACGCTGCCAGCTTCCAGGAGCTTGGTGATGGGGAGATGGGCAAGGGCGGCAGCCAGAACCTTGACTTCCTCCTCGACATCCCCCTGGAGGTCAGCGTTGAGATGGGCCGCTCCACCATGATCATTGACCGGATGCTCCAGCTCACCCAGGGCTCGGTCATTGAGCTTGAGAAGGCCGCCGGCGAGACCGTGGAAATCTACGTTAACAAGAAGCTGCTTGGCAAGGGTGAGGTCATCGTGGTCAACGACCGCTTCGGCGTCCGTATCACCGAGATTATCAGCCAGACCGATCGCATCAAAAACATAGGCTA
>JAUVQZ010000054.1 GCA_030597865.1 Pseudomonadota bacterium
AAAAGGCGTTCCCTGGGGTGCCTGTGGTATATATGTTAGGGTGCCTTTTTTATTATTTCTGCCTGTGAGATCATGGATCTGCCCAAAAAAACCTTCCTCCTCAGTACCCTGTTCTTTCTCCTGGCCTGTCCTTGGCAGGACGTATCCCATGCTGAAGGCAGGGGGGGGATAACCGTCTTTGCCTCCCTGGCGCCAGTGGCCTTTGTGGTCGGGGAAATCGGCGGTGAGCTGATTGATGTCCACACCCTGATTCCGTCGGGCCGCGATCCGCACACCTTTTCACCCACCCCGCGCCAGGTGGTGGCCTTGGGTCAGGCTCAGGTCTACTTCACCGTGGCCATGACCTTTGAGATAGAACTGGCTAACCGCCTTTCCGGCGCTGACCGGAATCTGCAGATTGTTGATTGCAGCGTTGGTGTTGGGCGGCGGCATATGGAGCACGATCATCACCACGCCGCCCAGGGCGATCCCCATATCTGGCTTGGCATCGATCCCCTGGCCAGGATGGCCAGAAACATCGCCGCAACCCTGATCCTTAAGGCTCCCGATTATCACCGGCAATTCCAGGAAAACCTTGACCATTTCCTTGGCCGCCTGGCCCAGCTGGAAAGCGGACTGGGCCAGTTTCTCAGCCCGTTTCAGGGGCGCAGCTTTCTGGTCTTCCACCCCTCCTTTGGTTATTTTGCTGACAGCTTCGGCCTTGTCCAGGAAGCCGTGGAGATTGAGGGCAAGAGCCCCTCACCCCGGCAGTTAACAGCCATTATCAGGCTGGCCAGGGCAAAAGGTATCAAGGTTATTTTCATCCAGCCCCAGTTTGATAAACGTTCTGTTGAGCCCATCGCCCAGGCCATTAACGGCGAGGTGCTGACCATGGACCCCCTGGCCGCCGATGTTTTTGATAATCTTCAGGAAATGGCAGAAAAAATTGCCACCTCCCTTGGCAAGTGATACAAAAAATCTCAGGCGCTTGTGTCAAGCGCCACTTTAACACCAGTCAACCTTAACCCGCTGACAGACACCGTGACCGAACCCATTCTCACCTTTGATAACGTCTCCTTTGCCTTTGACAGCATGGAGGTGCTCAGCGATGTCTCCTTCACCGCCCAACCCCACGAATCCATCTGCGTGGTGGGCCCCAACGGTGGTGGCAAGTCCACCCTGGTCAAGCTGATCCTCGGCCTCCTTGAGCCTGGCCGCGGCACCATAACGGTCCTTGGCACCGATCCAGTGCGGGCAAGGCCTAAAATCGGTTACATGCCGCAGTATCTCCACCATGACCAGCGTTTTCCGGTGAGTGTCCTTGATGTGGCCCGCATGGGCCGCCTCAGCGGTCATCTCCTTGGTTTTTACAGCAGGAAGGATAAACAGATCACCATGACCGCCCTGGATGAGATGGGGGTGGCGGATCTGGCCAAGCGCCCCTTTGGCGCCCTGTCCGGCGGACAGCGTCAGCGGGTTCTCATTGCCCGGGCCCTGGCCTGTAAGCCTGAGCTTCTCCTCCTTGACGAACCCACCGCCAATGTCGATCCCGCCGTTGAAAACCAGTTTCTGGAAATCCTCCACGACCTGGCGGCCAAGATCACGGTCATCACCGTTACCCACGATCTCGGCTTTGTCTCCCAGCTGGTTGACCGGGTTATCTGCGTTAATCGTTATGTGAAAATCCACCCCACCAGTGAAATCACCGGTGAAATCATCCAGGATATGTATGGCGGCGACCTGAAAATGGTGCGCCACGACCATTGCTGCTCCGAGCAGGGCCATGCCCATGACTGAATTCTTCACCACCCTTATTGACCCCTCCATCACCTTTCTGCGCTATGCCCTTATCGCCGGTTTGCTGGCCTCGGTGGCCTTTGGGGTGATCGGCTCCTATGTGGTGGTGAAACGGATCACCTATATGGCCGGCGCCATTGCCCATTGCGTGCTCGGTGGCATTGGCGCCGCCCTCTTTTTCAGTCAGCGCTACGGCCTGGGCTGGCTGACGCCCATGACCGGCGCGGTGATTGCTGCCCTGGCCGCGGCAATTATCATCGGCCTGGTCAGCATCCACGCCCAGGAGAGGGAGGACAGCGTCATCTCGGCCCTGTGGGTCTCTGGTATGGCCGCCGGGATCATGTTCATGGCCAAGACACCGGGCTATATAGATCCCATGAGTTATCTCTTTGGCAATATCCTGATGATCTCCCTCCAGGACCTCTGGGTTATTCTGGCCTTGGATATCTGCGTGGTGACCCTGGGCATCCTCTTTTACAACAAGATGCTGGCCGTCTGCTTTGACGAGGAATTCGCCCGTTTGCGTGGCGTGCATACCAAATTTTATTTCCTGCTTCTTCTCTGCCTGACGGCGCTGACCATTGTCCTGATGATCCGTATTGTCGGCATAGTGCTGGTGATAGCCCTCTTCTCCCTGCCTGCGGCAGTGGCCGGCCATTACTCCTCCCGGCTCTGGCAGATGATGGCCATTTCCACCCTGCTCTCCATGTTCTATGTGGTCGCTGGTCTGGCCGTGAGCTATGGCCCCAACCTGCCCAGCGGCGCCACCATTGTCATGATTGCCGGGATCAGCTACCTGCTCACCATGGCCGGCAAGATGCTGAGGAGAAAGCATAACTAGTCGCTGGTTAAAATTAAAAAACATCAATAAACTCCCTAGCTTAACGGGTGGCAGGGTACTTTCGAGATACTCGAAAGAGGCCTGTGAGCCATAGCCCGCTATGCGAACATGCTGATGACAGCAGCGAAGCGGCGAAGCAGATGCGGTGCCCTGTCATCTGTTACGGAGAAAACATCATGGATAAACATCTCGTCCTTGTGGGCGCCGGTCACGCCCACATGACCGCCATGGCCCAGATCAGCGCTCTCCAGACCCAGGGGATCAAGGTGACGGTGATCGGCCCCTCCTCCCATCATTATTATTCCGGCATGGGGCCCGGCATGCTGGGCGGCACCTATAGCGCCGCTGACATCAGCTTCCCCGTCCAGCAGATGGTGGAGGCCCAGGGCGGCATCTTTATCAAAGACCGCCTGGAGGCTATTGATGCCGGCAAGCGCTCCCTGACCCTGTCCTCTGGAAACACCATCGCCTATGACGTGGCCTCCTTTAATATCGGCAGCCATGTCCCTGATGCCGAGGTCTTAAAGGCGGGGGAGGTTTTTTCGGTGAAACCCATTGAGAACCTGCAGGCCGGCCGCCAGCGCATTCTGGCCCTGGCCGAAAAGGGCATGGTGGATGTGGGGGTGGTGGGAGGAGGTCCGGCCGGCCTGGAGGTTGCCGGTAATAGCTGGGCCTGTGGCCGGGAGAGGGGGGGCAAGGGCTGCCGGGTGCGGATCTATGCCGGCAAACACTTCATGGCCCGGGTACCTGTGAAGGTGCGGAAGCGCTGCATCCAGGTCATGGCCGGGCGCAATATTGAGATCATTGAGGGGAGTTATGTTGCAGAGATCAATACCGGTGAGGTGAGACTTGCGGATGGCCGGACCTTCCAGGACCAGGTGCTGTTCACTGCCGTGGGGGTCCGGCCTAATCCGGCCTTTACCAGGTCTGGCCTGGAAACCGGGCCGGACGGCGGCCTGCTGGTCAATACATACCTGCAGAGTCCGAAATATCCGGAGATCTTCGGGGGTGGCGACTGTATCTATTTTGCCGACCAGCCCCTGGCCAAGGTGGGCGTCTATGCGGTGCGCCAGAACCCTGTTCTCCTTGCCAACCTCCAGGCCCAGCTCAGTGGCCAACCCCTGACCCCCTTTGATCCGGGTGGCGATTATCTGCTGATCTTCAACTGCGGCAATGGCGAGGGCGTCTTCCACAAGAGCGGCGTGGCCTTTAGGGGCAGGCTGGCCTTCTGGATCAAGGATTATATTGACCGGGCCTTCATGCGCCGCTTTCAGCCCTGAAATCCTTACAGGCATAGGGGGGATGCATCTTGGCGTACAGTTTGGTGATCGCTATCCTGATCAGGGCAACCTGTTTCCCTTACCCCTTAGGCTGAATGTGGCCCGCTGCCGGGCCTTACCGTCGTACCAGAGGTAGGTGCTGGCGCTTTTCTTGACGAGCTTGCCGCACCTGGTCTCCTGGATCGAGGTCTTATTTTTATGGCGGGTGGTGGTGATGCAGAGGACCCCCCTGTTGTCCATCGTCCACTTACCCGACTTGGAGTGTCTGGCTGAGAACTTTATGGCCAGGACGCCATCTTTTTTGAAATAGGCGTGATAATCCTTTTTCGGCTTATTGTCCCGGGCATGCTCCACGATGAAAAAGGTTTTCCCCCTCAGTCCTGAGGCCATATCAGGCCCCTTCTTTTTTATCTCTGCCGCAACTCCCTGGCATGGACTAACAAAAAATGCTCCCATCATAAAAATCAGAAAAAAAAGCCGCGTCCCTTGCTTCATACTATCATTCCCCCCTCTGATTGGGTACAACCTGCAGGTGCATAGATTACCCTGCTCTATTAAAATCTCCCTGGAGATTCACCTCTCTCCTTGTAACATGAAACGGTGCTGGCGCACAAAGGGGTTGGATCAAAAAGGTGCGTTGGTGGTCAATGTCATACATTAAAAGCGTCTGGCCAGGGAAAACACGGAAAACACTGCAACCCCCTCTTTTTACTTTTCCGTGCCTTCTCTGGGTTCCGTGGCCTAAAAATAAATCCATCAATCATCCCCCTGAAGATCATGAAAACCCACTCCGTTGACCTGGCCCGTTCTGTGGCTGAAAACTGTCTGGACTGCTCCATCTGCGTCAAGCAATGTCAGTTTTTAAGCGCCAACGGCAGCCCCCGCCATCTTGCTGAACTCTTCCTTAAAGAGCCGGACAGCGACCTTGCCTTTCGTTGCAGTCTCTGCCGCCTCTGCACTGCGGTCTGTCCCAAGGATGTCGATCCGGCTGGTCTGCTCATGGCCCAACGCTGCCAGGCGGTGAACCATGACAAGGGCCACCATGGCCAGCACCGGCCCTTGCTCTCCTATGAAAAAAGGGGGAGCTCACGCCTTTTGTCCTGGTATGGCCTGCCCCAAGGGTGTGACACCATTTTCTTTCCCGGCTGTGCCCTGCCCGGCAGCCGGCCGCAGCGGGTGCTGGACGTGGTCAGCCAGCTTCAAGGGGAAATCCCCAATCTCGGGGTGGTGCTTGATTGCTGCACCAAGCCCTCCCACGACCTGGGCCGCCGTGATTATTTTCAGACCATGTTTTCCGGCCTGCTGGAGATCCTCAAAAGGTGCGGCATTAAAAAGGTGCTGGTTGCCTGTCCCAACTGCTTTCGAATGTTCAAGGAGTACGGCACGCTGGAGGTGCAGACCATCTATGAACTACTCAAGGCCCCTTCAGGGACGGCCCTGCAGGCAGAGGTCACTCTCCATGATCCCTGCGGGGTTCGCTTTGACAGCCAGATCCATGGGGCGGTCCGCACCCTGGTCAGGGATGCCGGTTGTACGGTGCGCGAGATGAAACACCATGGCAAGAACACCTTATGCTGCGGCGAGGGTGGTGCCGTGGGTTATCTTGACAAAGATCTGGCCCGGTCCTGGGTTGAGTTGCGCAGACAGGAGGCCGGAGAACTCAAGGTGATCACCTATTGCGCCGGCTGCAGCCATTACCTGGGCCAGAGCATGGACAGCAGCCACATCCTCGACCTGCTCTATGAGCCGGATCGAACCATGGCGGCCAAGGTCAAGGTGGCCCGCGCCCCCATGACCTATTGGCATCGCTTCCGGCTCAAAAAGAAACTTGCCGCAATCCTTGCCCCCCACACCGCATGCTGTCGCCAGGACATGGAGGGCTGATGGATCTGAAACTTGGTAACCTCACCATCTCCCCACCCCTGGTTCTTGCCCCCATGGTGGGAGTGGGCCATTCTGCCCTGCGCACCATCATCATGGAGCTTGGCGGCGTCGGTCTGCTCTCCACCGAGATGCTCGGGGCCCGCAAACTGCCGCACAGCAACCCTCTTTATGATCCCTTTTTGATTAAGGGTGATATGGAACACCCCCTCTCCTATCAGATGCTGGTGGCAAACCCCGAGGATGTGGCCCCCGCCATGGATGCTCTCCATCGCCTGGGGGCCGATGCCGTGGATCTTAATCTGGGCTGTCCTGCCCCCACCGTCCGCCGCACAGGGGCCGGCTCTAAACTTGCTGAGGACAGCGATCTGGTCCGGCAGGTGGTGGCGGCAGCCCGCCGGGCCACAACACTTCCCCTGTCTGCCAAAATAAGATTGGGTCCGGAGCTTAGTGAGGAGAAGCTCCGTGCTTTCTGCCTGATGCTTGAGGGAGAGGGCCTCGACTATCTCACCGTCCATGGCCGCCTCCAAAAAGAGCCGTTTGTCAGGAGGGCGCGTTGGGAGTGGATCGCTAAGGTCAAGGAGTGGCTCACCATTCCGGTGATTGCCAATGGCGGCATCTTCAGTGTTGAAGACGCCAAGAGATGCCTGGAGATAAGCGGTGCCGACGGCTTGATGATCGGCCGGGCCGCACCCGCAACACCATGGCTCTTTGCCGAGATTGCCCATGCCATTTATGGCGGACCAGCCCTGGCCGTTATTGACAGGCCTGCCATCTATCGACGTTTTGTGGCGATCCTGGAGGAACGCTTCCCGCCAGGCCGTCATCTCGGCCGTCTCAAGGAGTTCAGCCATTACTTCAGTAAGAACTATCCCTTTGGCCATCACCTGGCCATGGCGATCCAGCGCAGCGAGTCCGTGGCCGGGGCCATGGAGGTGGCAGAGGCTTTTTTTGCAAGGCACGATAGGGGAGCTGGTTTAGCCGGCTAGGCCCCCCAATCCACAGGGATCAAGGCCGTTAACAGGCCCAGGCAAGCGGTGCCGAAGGCCGGGGCGGTTGTGGTGTCGCACATCCGTTCCCGTGACCGGGCAGGTGAGATTTTGCTTATTTTTTCTTCTGCCAGAAGGTAAGGAGTGCGGCCGGCCAACCGCTGGCAAAGAGCGATTTTTCTCGAGCCGTTAGGGAGATAAGGAAAACCGCTGCTAAAAAGAAGATGATATTGGGGAGCCAGAGGGCCGTTGCCACCGGCAGGGTCTGATTTTCGGCCAGTATCTTGGCCATGGAAAAAAGGATCCAGTAAAAGATATAGCAGAGAAGGCTGAGTGGTATGCCAATGGCCTTTTTGCCTACCCCGGCCTCAAGGCCAAAGACAAAACCGAGAAGGCTCAAGACAAAACAGCCGACGGGCAGGACCAGGCGGCGATGATATTCAAGAAGAAGTTTGATGCCATACTCGTTTGTTAAGCCGGCCTGCTGGGCTGAGTCCTGTAGTTCGTTCATGGACCTGCCTCTTCTGCTGAGACGGCCATTTTGCCGCTCAAATCCGGGGATTTGGATGGGGATGTCCAGCTCGTAATTCTCAAAAAGGATGGTCTGGGTGATGGCGCCATCGGCCCGATGGATACTACCGTCCTGCAACACCAGGGACAGGGACATGTTCTCCAGGTCGGAGGAGATATGGCCGCTGCGGGCCAGGGTGATCATCGGCATGCCTTGGATGTTCATGTCAGCCATATAGACTCCGGACCACTGACCGTTCTCCCTGTTGACCTGGTCGGCGTAGATCACATACTTGCCCATGCCCTCACTAAACTCCCTGGACTTAACCCCCTTGCTCACCTTTTCTGTGACCAGATTAAACATCATCTTCTTCATGGCCTGATCAGAGGCCGGGTTGAGAACAAGGGCGCTATAGGCGGACAAAAGTCCCGTGGCCAGGGAGACCACAAGCACCGCCGGTACCATCCGGCCAATGCCTATACCGGCGGCCTTCATGGCCATAATCTCGCCATTATTTGCCAGCCGGGTAAAGGCCACCACCACGCCGAACATGCTGGACATGGGAATGCTGTAGAGCAGCATATTGGGGAAGAGGTAGGCAAAAAGACGGGTAAAATCGCCAAGGCCGACACCCAGGTCAACAATGACGTTTAGAAAGGGGATCAGGCGGCCGAGAAAGAAGATGCAATTGATAATAAGAAGGCTGGCGAAAAAGGGCCCCAGCATCTCTCGGACGAGATAGCTGTTGAGTAGAAAAGGATAGCCTCGTTTACGCCGCATAGGGAAAATCAGTTTCAGTGAAGGATAAGGACCAATGGCTGGGTCTTACATAGGCCTTGCGGCAGGTTTCCTTTTTCGCCGTTGCCATACCTGCAGCCCGGCAAGAGGAGATGGTGGTGATACCTGAGGGCAAACCCTTGCAGGGGGGAGGGCAGTAAGGAAAATCAGGCATTAATCACACTGGACCAGCCGTCCATGATCTGCTCTTTTTCTCCATGGAGCTTTTTGGCAATCTGCTTGATCTTGGCGCTATCGAGGCCAAGGATCTTGGGCACCATGATCTTGGGTGGCTGCCCCAGCCCCTTCCAGCCAATTTGCAACTGGACAGTGATGGCATCAGCAAGATTGATGGCTGCCGCAGCCTTGGCGTGATCACCGGCCTTATGGGGATGGTGGTGAAAGCGGATGACGTTGACCATAAAGGTCCCCAGTTGCCAACGATAGGCGAGATAGGCGCCGATTTCAGTGTGGGCCAGGCCATACTGATCTTCGGCCTCGGTGAGTGAGGCGTCGTCATCCTGGATGGTAGCGATGAGGTCGCGGAGCTCGTCAGGAAAGTAGAGACAGAACAGAATGCGACCAAGGTCATGGAGCATGCCCACGGTGAACATCTCTTCCGGGTCAAGCCCATCCACCTCCTGGCCGATCATTTTGGCACAGGTGGCAACGCCGATGGAGTGGAGCCAGATATCCACGGCGTCAAACTCCTCAAAGCCGAGGTCGTCGCAGAAGATTCCGGAGAGGGAGAGGCCGATAACGATATTGCGGACCTCATCAAAACCAATGACAACAATGGCCCGGGACAGGCTGGAAATTTCCGTGCCCGCACCATAGGCTGCCGAGTTGGCAATTTTGAGCACCTTGGCGGTAAGCACCGGATCTTCCCTGATAATCTCCTCCAGTTTATCTGCTGAGGAGGCTGCCGAATCCAGGCTTGACAAGACCGCCTGCATGGTATGGGGAATGGTGGGCAGATCTTCTATGGCATCAAGGCGTTCAACTAATGATGGAGGCATATAAGGCTCGTTTTTTAAAGGATAAATTTTGGCCGACAGCCGATATTCTAACACGATAGGCCCTGAGATTAAATTTCTTTTTGGCCCCAAAAGGCAAAATCACTATCGCTTTGACAGCCAACTGGCCACTATGCTATAGTTCGGCGTTTTTATATGCTGTCGTTCACCTCCCGCGCCCATTGCTGCGGGTTATTTTTTGCCCAGGAGAAATTATGAAAACCGACATCTCAAAAGCCCTCTTTGCCCAGGCCCAGAAATTCATTCCCGGTGGCGTCAACAGCCCGGTGCGGGCCTGTAAATCCGTCGGCTGTGACCCCCGCTTTATTGCCAGGGCTGCCGGCTCCAAGGTCTATGATGCGGATGGCAATGAATATGTCGATTTTATCTGCTCCTGGGGGCCCATGATCCTCGGTCATAACCATCCGGCCGTGGTGGAGGCCATCAAGAAGGCCTTGGAAAACGGTACCAGTTTCGGGGCCCCGGCCCCCCTGGAGGTCGAACTTGCCGAGCTTGTCACCGAGGCCCTACCATCGGTGGACATGGTGCGCTTTGTCAGCTCCGGCACCGAGGCCACCATGAGCGCCCTGCGCCTGGCCCGGGGCTATACGGGCAAGAATGTGGTGGTGAAATTTGACGGCTGCTACCACGGGCATGCCGACTCCTTCCTGGTCAAGGCCGGATCCGGCGTCATCACCCTGGGCATCCCTGGCAGCCCTGGTGTTCCCGAGGACATCGTCAAGAACACCATCTCCATCCCCTATAATAATGTAGAGATCCTTGAAAAGACCCTCCGTGATGCCTCCCTGGATATCGCCTGCGTTATCATGGAGCCGGTGGCCGCTAATATGGGCGTGGTGCTGCCTAAGCCCGAATTCCTGCAGAAGGTGCGCTCCATCACCGAGGAGCTGGGCATCGTCCTGATCTTTGATGAGGTGATCACCGGCTTCCGGGTGAGCTATGGCGGCGCCCAGCAGAAATTCGGTATTATGCCGGACCTGACCTGCCTCGGCAAAATTATCGGCGGTGGCCTGCCCGTGGGCGCTTATGGCGGCAAAAGGGAGATCATGGGTCAGATTTCCCCGGAGGGGCCGGTGTACCAGGCCGGCACCCTGTCCGGCAATCCCTTGGCCATGGCGGCCGGGGTAGCCACCCTGAAGGAACTCAAGAAGCCAGGCTTTTACGAGGCCCTGGACACCAAGGCGGAAAAATTCGCAGCTGGGTTCACCGCCCTTTGTGATAAATACCTTGACCGCTCCACCCTAAACCGGCAGGGATCAGTGATGACCGCCTTCTTTGCCGAGGGGCCCATCACCGATTTTGAGTCAGCCATGACAGCGGACACGGACAGGTATGGCCTCTATTATCGGCAGATGCTCGATGGGGGCATCTATCTGGCCCCATCGCAGTTTGAAGGCGCCTTTATTTCTGCGGCCCATACCGAGGAGGATTTGGCCAAAACCCTGGCGGTTGCTGAATCGGTATTCATTAAATTGTAGCAAAAACAGCCACAGTAAAAAAAGTCGTAAAAACAAGTGGATAAGTCAAGGGCTGCCCTGGGAAATCTGTACTTATACGGGCTGTTTTATTTGCTTAAATGACAAAAAATAATTGACTCGGTACCCAGGGCGTGCTAATGCTGCATCCATTATTGATACGTTCGCCAGGTGTAAAAAGTGAATGGCTCATCAGTATGTGCTGACAGGAATTTACATGGGTGACACACGGAAGTATATCATCAAGCTGGCAGGAGATTTTGGCACCATTGGCATGACCGTCTCACTCTGCATTTTCATCGGGGTGGGCGCCGGCCATTACGTGGACAAAAAGGTTCTCGGCAGCAGATATGAACCGTGGCCGACCCTGATCGGCCTGGCCTTTGGCGTAGGGGCAGCATTTAAGAACCTGTACGACCTTGCCACTCGCAAGGAATGGAAAGATGACCAGAAAGATTGACCTTGCCAGTGCCGAAATCTCGATTGTCAAGATCGAGAGGCTTAACTGGTTGCTCACCGCCCTGATGGCCCTTTCCGCCTGGCTCTTTTTCAGCAGCCTGGCAGCCCTGTCGGTTCTGGTGGGCGGGATTATCGCCAACATCAGCTTCACCCTGATGAAACGGGATATCGTCAAGGCCATGCAAGGGGCCTTGGGTGCTGTTAAGGCAATGTTTTTATTGAAGTATTATGCCAGGCTTATGGCCCTGGCCCTGCTTCTATACTATGTGATAAAACATGGCCAGTTGGCCATCGGCGGTTTGGTTATCGGCCTGTCCTCAGTGGTCTTAAGTGTCGGTTACACCGCAATACGTGAATTGAAAAGGTATTCCGGGTCAAAAAAAAACATTGACCCGGAAATTGTGGATAAAGGGCATGGGAGCTGTATTTAGCCCGCTATCCACCTCTATTTTTTAGGAGAGAGGAGAAGAAATGGAACATCCGATACTATTTATTTCTGTGATCCTGCAGATGCTGGGTCTACCCGTTCCCCATGGTCTGCCGGAAGGAATGGTGAACACCAATCTCAGCATTGAGACATTCACCACCCCCCACATGAGCTACACGTTTTTTGTGATGTTCTTTCTGATTATCGTGGCCAAGCTCACCGTGGGCAAGATGGAGATGATCCCCGGGGCCGGCCAGAACTTCTGGGAAGTCATCATCGGTTTTCTCGAGGAGTTTTACGCGGAAAACCTCGGGGTTGAACATGCCAGAAAGGTCTTCCCTCTGATCACCACCTTTGCCCTTTTTATTCTGGTTGGTAATCTCATAGGCCTGGCGCCAGGTTTATTTTCTCCCACCTCCAACCTCAACATCACCCTGGGCATGACCCTGATTGTCTGGATCTATCACCACTATCTGGGCCTGCGCACCCACGGCATTAAATACATCAACCATTTCACCGGGCCCATGCCGCTACTCATTCCGCTGATGCTGCCCATTGAGCTCATCAGTAATCTGGCTCGTATCCTCTCGCTCTCCATCCGTCTGTTCGGCAACATCATGGCCAAAGAGACCCTGCTGGTAATTTTATTCCTGTTGGCCGGCGCCTATTTCGGTCCCCTGCCAATACTCTGTCTTGGTGTACTGGTTTCCTTTGTTCAGACCATGGTTTTTGTACTGCTCACCGTGATCTACTTCAAGGGTTCCCTTGAGCATGCCCATTAAGAAATTCGTTAAAGATCAGCAGCACCTCTTTAACAGCTTGGAGATGAACCAGTTTTCATATAGTTCCCTGGTTATCTCTTATAGAAATTCAACAACCATGTGGTTGTTTACTTAGGAAGAAGGCCAAAAAATATATACTTTCCTTAAGGAGGAAAAAATGAAAAAAGTGAGCATTATGACTACAATGATGGTTCTGGGTATGGCCAGTGTTTCTATGGCTGCTGACGCTGCTACTGCTGCCGCTTCCACTGGTATCTCCAACATGGCCCTTGTCTGTATCGCTGCTGCCCTTTCCGTTGGCCTTGCTGCCCTCGGTTGTGGTATTGGTATGGGTTCTGCCTGTGAGGGTGCCTGTATTGGTACCGCTCGTAACCCTGAGGCCTCCGGTAAAATCACCGTGACCATGATTCTTGGTATGGCCCTTATCGAGTCCCTGACCATTTACGGTCTGGTTATCTCTCTGATTCTGCTCTACGCAAACCCCCTCAAAGATATGATGTAAGATTTCTTTGCCCGGGATCTTTACGAGTCCCACGGGTTTGATGTACAAAAGGCTACGGATTTATTTCCGTAGCCTTTTTTTTTATTGGTTCATCATGTTAAGGATTAACCGTGCTAAATATCTGTTTGGCCCGTTAACGGCAAGACAACTCCCGTTGGCTACCTGTTATTGCATAGTGCGCATTAAAACAGGGTGAGCGTAACCTTGGCTGAGGATGGGTGGTAATCACATTTTTCTATGACCACGATGGAACGACCCATTATAGAACCAATAAAACTGCCTGGCGAGCCAGAGATTAACGGCCCCTGCCTGCTCCTTATTAACCCCTTTGAGGCCCATTATGCGTCAACTGTGTCCAAAAAGAGGGGCGGCCGCAGCCATCGTCTCTTCCACTGTCAGCTCATGGCCTTGGGCCTGGATGGGGCACCTTCTTACTGGGTGGGGCCATCGGTGGGCGCTCCCATGGCCGTGATGACCATGGAAAAACTCATTGCCCTGGGTTGTCAAAAACTGGTGGTCATGGGCTGGTGCGGTGCCCTGGTGCCAGAGCTTACGGTGGGGGATATCTTCCTGCCCACCTGGGGGCATAGCGAAGAGGGTGTATCGGCCCATTATCCCCTATCAGAAAAACCAGGGGCCAGTGTTGAACTGCGCAAAGCCGTGATCACCTCTTTGACCAATGACGGCCTTAAATGCAGCCACGGGCCGATCTGGACCACGGACGCCCCCTATCGCGAG
>JAUVQZ010000027.1 GCA_030597865.1 Pseudomonadota bacterium
CGTCCTTATCTATCGTTCCAAGAAGGCAGAGGCTGCCCTTGAGGAGCATCGCAGCACCCTGGAGGAGGTGGTGCACCAGCGCACCCTGGAGCTGTCTTCCACCAACAAGATTCTTCACAATGAAATTGAGGAGCGCAAGAGGGTGGAGGCGGCGCTGCTCGACTCAGAGGATGTCCTCCATCAGCTCTCCAACAACCTGCTCACCGTTCAGGAAAATGAACGGCAGCGTATCTCTGTGGAGCTCCATGATGAGCTTGGCCAATCCCTTGCCGCCTTGAAACTGCAGCTCCGGGCCATTGTCCGCAAACTAGGTGCGGAATCGGTTGAGGTTTTGCAGGAAGAGTGCGAAGAGCTGCGCTCGGCCATTAACCTCATCATCGAGAATGTCCGGCGCCTGTCACGTAATTTGTCGCCGGTTCTGCTTGATGATCTTGGTATTGATGCCGCCCTGGAGCATCTGATCAGTAATTTTGCCAAACTCTCCGGCATGGAGGCTGAGATCGACCTCATTGAGATTAACCATTATTTCGGTCAAAATTCCCAGCGCATGATTTATCGTATTGTCCAGGAATCACTCAATAATATGGGCAAACATGCCGCAGCCACCACCTTTGCCGTTCAAATTGAAAAACGACAAAATCGTATCTTTCTCGTTGTTAAAGATAATGGAAAAGGTTTTAATGTTGAGGAAATTTTTAGGTCCATCAGCCCGGAAAAAGGTATGGGGCTGACAGCCATGTCCGAGCGGGTCCGCATCCTGCGGGGAAGTTTTGATATTGAGAGTGAGCCCGGCCATGGCACGGCTGTTCACGTTACCATTCCTGTTTGACACAACCATTTTAGGGTGTCTTGAATAATTAGATTTTTCGTTCAAGATCAAGGCATGTGAGAAAATTTACCGCAGGCATATAATTGATATTCCGAGGATAAATTTTTGAGCATAACGCAGAGATTGGACGAAAAAGCAATTATTCAAGGTAGTCTGTAGAAGAAAGAGAAGAGGTGAGTTATGGGGGTCTGTCGTGTCGTTCTGGCCGATGATCATGCCTTAATCAGGCATGGAATCAAGAAAATCATAGAGGAAGAACCAACCCTTGCGGTGATTGGTCAGGTGGGTGATGGTCTTGAACTCCTTAATTTTATTAAGAAAATAACGCCTGACGTTATTTTGCTCGATATCTCCATGCCTAATCTCCGGGGCATTGAGGCCATTGGTGAGGCCAAGAAGATCTGCCCGGATGTTAAGATTATTATGCTGACCATGCATAAGAGCAAGCAATACCTCTGTCATGCTTTGTCTGCCGGTGCTGATGGCTATATCCTGAAGGAAGATTCTGACACAGAGCTGCTCACCGCCATTACCCATGCCTTAAAGGGTGAACTCTTCATTTCTCCGGCCCTTGCCGATGAGCTCTCCCATGATGAGGTCAAGGCCTGTCAGGAGAAGAAGGGGGTACCCTCTGACTCCTTAACCCCGCGGGAGAGACAGGTCTTGAAATTGGTGGCCGAGGGCCGTACCAGTCGTGATATTGCTGAACTTTTATCTATTTCAACCCGTACTGTTGAGCACCACCGTGCTAATCTGCTCAAGAAATTGAATATCAACAATACGGCGGATCTTATTAAGTATGCCATCCAGAAGGGCTATATCCTGCCAACGCCCTGATTCTACGGGTGTATACTCTGCATCTTTGCTGATATGTTTTGTCTCTTGTGCCCTATCCTCTCCATAGGGTTAACATGTAACTATTTTCTAAATTTCTAAAGCAGCATTCTGCCATTTTCTCAGCTTTCTTTTTTATCTCTTTGATTTTAAATCACTTTGAAATTTGGAAAAAAGAAAGCCATGTTTTTTCTTTACAAGGCATACATATTGTGCTTTTCTATTCTTGTCCCTACCATATTTGGTATATCTTCCCGGCTGACGCCCCTGGCGTCCTTGCCACCCCTTTAGGGGTTTTAGTGTTGCCTGATTCAGAGGTTTAGTATTTTCATGGACGGTGTTGTCTGTCCATTACCGTTAAAAATAACTTTTTTTGTACGTGTGCGTTTATGCCCTTTTATTGCAAGTTAGTCCTGGCCCGGGGGATTTTTGGGTTGGTTTCACCTCTTGTATAAAATGCTATGTCACCAATGAAAGTTGATAAGGAGATATCAATGACTAAGAAAATGTCTGCCACCGCCAGTTCTCTTCCTGCTGGAGCCCCGCTCCCAACTTTTTCTGGCAATGCCGTGAGTGTCTTAGAACGGCGTTACCTGATGAAGGATAAGGATGGGACGGTTTTGGAAAAACCTGAGGATATGTTATGGCGGGTGGCAAGTACCATTGCCACGGCTGATGCCTCCTACGACAAAAAGGCGGACATCGATGGTTTGGCCATGGATTTTTACACCATGATGGCCCAGTTTGATTTTATGCCAAACTCTCCCACCCTGATGAATGCCGGGCGCGAACTTGGTCAGCTTTCCGCCTGTTTTGTCCTGCCCATTGAGGATTCCATGGAGTCCATCTTTGAGGCGGTCAAGCAGACAGCCCTTATCCATAAGAGTGGCGGTGGTACCGGTTTCTCCTTTTCGCGGGTTCGTCCCCATAACGATATAGTCCACTCCACCAAGGGGGTTTCCTCCGGTCCCATCTCCTTCATGTCTGTCTTTGATGTTGCCACGGAAACCATTAAGCAGGGTGGTACCAGACGGGGGGCCAATATGGCCATGTTGCGGGTGGATCACCCCGATATCATGGATTTTATCAAGGTGAAGGCCGATCTTAAAAAACTGAATAATTTCAATATATCGGTGGCCATAACCAATAAGTTCATGGATGCCGTGGAAAACGATGAGGATTATGAGATTATCAATCCCCGTGACAACTCAGTGGTGTCCAGAAAAAGCGCCCGCAAGGTCTTTAAGCAGATTGTCAAGCAGGCCTGGTTCTCTGGAGAGCCCGGCATTGTTTTTATCGATCGGATGAATGAGGGGAATCCCACCCCGGCCCTGGGCGCCATTGAAAGCACCAACCCCTGCGGCGAGCAGCCCCTGCTGCCCCACGAGTCGTGCAATCTTGGTTCCATTAACCTGGCCAATATGATCATGGATGGCGAGATTGATTACGACCGGCTCGGTGATATCGTTGGCAAGGCGGTCCATTTCCTTGATAATGTTGTTGATCTTAACCGCTATCCCCTGCCCGTGATTGCCGAAAAGACCAAGGGCAACCGCAAGGTTGGTCTCGGGGTTATGGGTTTTGCCGATATGCTCATCACCCTGGGCATCGCCTATTCCTCCAAGGAGGCCGTTGAGGTTGCTGAGAAGCTTATGAAGTTCATTGACGATACCGCCTACCAGGCCTCTGTGAAGCTGGCCCGGATCAGGGGGGCGTTCCCCAATTTTGCCAAGTCAATTTATTATGATAAGGACCCTGATACCCCGCTGCGTAACGCCACCAGGACCACCATCGCCCCCACTGGCACCATCTCCATTCTGGCCAACTGCTCCAGTGGTGTTGAGCCGTTGTTCGCTGTCTCCTATGTGCGGCGGGTCATGGATGGTGATGAGTTTTATGAGGTGAATCCGTTTTTTGAGAAGGTCGCAAAGGAGAATGGTTTTTATTCCACCAGCCTGATGAAGGAGATTGCCGAGCATGGCACTGTCCAGGGTATCATGGAGATCCCGGCCCAATATCGTCAGGTCTTTGAGACCGCCCATGATATCAGTCCCAAAAACCATATTGATATCCAGGCCTCCTTCCAGCTCTATACCAATAATGCGGTGAGTAAAACCATTAACTTCCCCCACAGCGCCACGGAAGAGGATGTCCATGAGGCCTATATGCGCTCCTACAACCAGGGCTGTAAAGGGGCGACCATCTACCGTGACGGTTGCCGTGATAACCAGGTTCTCTCCACGGGTAAGACGGAGAACCAGAGCGCTGATACGACAACGGCCAAGGCCTCAGAGCAACAGCGGGTCAAGCGGGATCGGCCCCGCAGACTGACCGGTAGCACCTATCAGATGGAGACCGGTTGCGGCCCCATGTATGTCACCATCAATGAGGATGATGACGGCTTGCAGTTTGAGCTCTTTAATATGGTGGGTAAGGCCGGTGGCTGTGCGGCCAGCCAGTGTGAGGCCATTGGTCGTCTGGTTTCATTGTCCTGGCGTTCGGGCATGGCCCCTGAGCCTATCTTGAAACAGCTCATCGGTATCAGTTGTCATAAGCCCCACGGCCTTGGCAAGAATAAGGTTGTATCCTGTGCGGATGCCATTGCCAAAGCCATCCTGCAGCATATGGAATGCAATGGCCATGGGGACTGCAGGGATGGCAACGACGGTCACCAGATGTTTGGCGCCTGCCCGGAATGTGGAGGGGTTGTTGAGCATGAGGGAGGCTGTTGTGTCTGCCACTCCTGCGGTTATTCCGAGTGCGGCTGATGCCATGGCCTGCTGTTATCCATAGACCATGAAAAAGGGGGCTGAAGAAAAATTCTTCAGCCCCCTTTTTTTAGGTTCATCGTCGATTTGTGGGAATGACCTTGTTTTTGCCACGGAAACCACGGAAGAAATGCCTGGAAGAGGGGGGATGTCAGCCTTCAAACCTGCGGCTGACCATCTTGCCAAACACAAAGGCACAGAGGAATTGCAAAAAGAAAGCCTCTGAGTCTTAACAAAGAGTCTTCCCTGACTTTGACGGTGAACCTTTTTTTATGGTCCTGTGCAGGAGAGAAATACTACTCGACCTTGACAATAACAGCGGTGATATTATCACGGCCCCCTGCCTCATTGGCTTGGTTGATCAGTTGGTCGCAGGCAATCTCCGGCGTGGGGGCTTTGAGGATTATTTTGGCAATGTCAGCATCGGTCACCATATTCCACAGACCATCAGAGCAGAGGAGAAGCTGGTCGTCGGAAGCAAGTTCCCGGAGATGATATTCGGGGTTGTTGTCCATACTGGCCCCTATGCAGCGGGTGACAATGTTTTTGGGTTGCTTTTCGTCACTCCCCAAAGCCATGGCCGCCAGGGAATGATCTGAGGTGATCTGGGTCATACTATTGCCCTTGATCAGGTAGCCACGGACATCACCCACATGGCAGATGTGGGCCTGGTTACCCATGATCAGACAGCCTATCAGGGTGCAGCCCAAACCGGCCTTGTGAGGGTGTTTGTCGCCATAGGCCAAAACAGAGTTGTTGGCCCTGCGGAAAGCCTCCATTAAGAGGTGGTGGCAGGCATCCGGGGAGAAACGGCTCCTTTTAAGCTCTGCAATGGGGATTGCCCTTATAGCCTCTTCAATGGCCAGGCGGCTTGCTATCTCGCCGGCCTTGTGGCCACCCATGCCATCGGCAACAAGGTAGAGATTCTGGTCAGGGCGCAGGGCAAAACTGTCTTCGTTTTGCTGGCGCACCTTACCTGTATCGGTCCGGCCGAAACTGTGAAGTTTGATCGTTTTATAGGTAAATAAGGAGCGGAGAAAATTTATCAAGACGATGTCCCTGTTGTCATTTTCCTGAGATTAAGGTTGTAAAATAATTTCCATAAGACGATGGAGCCGTTCTGGTTTCCGGCAATAAAGGTGGCAGGGCCAGGTCCTGGGATAAGGGTGCAGATACCGTCTCCCCGGCCATCAACAAGTAAGACATTGCTGGCCTCGGGGATGGACCATATCTTGACAATGTCAGATTCGCTGCCGGTTATCAGGCTAAAACCGTCATCGCCAAGAAGAACTGAGGTGGCCAGATCCTCGGTGTCCTCCATGGTGCGGATGCAGTTTAGATCGTTCATGTCCCATACCCTGATGAGTCGATCTTCGCTGATAGTGGCCAGCTGTTGGCCATTGCCGGAGAGACTCAGTCTCTTAATGGGAAGAACATGGGCCTCAATCTGTCTTGTCAGCCTTTGCCCGGCAAAATCCCAGATCTGCAGGGTGCCGTCATCGCAGCCCACCACAAAGTCAAGGCCACCGGCAAGGAGGGCCATGTCATTAATGGCAGAATTGGTCTGGAAGGTGAATTTTTTGCTTTTAACCAGGTCAAAAAATATGATTTTGCCAGCGCTGCTTCCTGCTGCAAGCCAGCGATTATCCTGGCTGAACAGGAGGGTGGTGATCGCCTCCCTGCCGCAGTTGATGACGTTTTTTTTATCATCCACAAGGGATTTGAGTAGAACAAGGCCGCTTTCCTGACCAATGGCAAGGTAACTCCCTGATGGGCAAATCGATAACGAGGTTACCATGGCGTTGGTGAGCCGGAAGCTCCTGGCCGCAGAATCAACCGGTTTAGAGACAATGTCCTTGCTGGCCATGGACCATGTACGATTGAAAATCAGGGTACGAAAATAGCCATCCCGGGTGGCGCAGACAAGTTTGCCAGTGGTCTGGTTGTAACAGAGGAAGGGGGTGGCCTCTGGCAGCAGGGCAAGGCGTTTGCGTTGCAGGGCGAGGACACCTTTTTTAACCCCTTTAGCGGCCAGGTTGTCATAGACCTTTTCCAGACCCTGGTCCAGGCCAAACCCTGTCCCCTGCCAGTGTTGGCAAAGGGTTTCAAAGCTGCGCGATAATTTACCTGCCCTGGTGAGGCTGTGGATATTTTCGCGGATGGAGCGCTGAAGCTGGTTTTTCTGAAAAAGCTCCATGGGGGTCTCTGGAGGACAGAGGATGAGTTCTGGCGGCACATGTCTTTCTGGCTGGGCAGCGCCTATGTTTGCTTCAACCTCAGCCAGCAGTTCATCAAGCTGGCCGTGGTCAGGGAGCGTTTTTTGGGTTGCCCTGAGGCGACGTTGCATCTGGGTCGCGGTGATGGTGGTGGCACGCCAGGAGAGGATGTGGATGTTGATCGCAGCCTCAGGGAGATGGTCATTGATTTCCAGGGACTGTAAAAGAAAATCCCGTGCTTCACTGAAATTGCCGAGTTCTGCCAGGGAAACGGCACGGTTGTTCAGATACTCTGCCTGCTGATCTACCTGACCCATCTGGGCATAGGGACAGGAAACCTTAAAGATATCTAAAAAAATCTTATGCAGGTCGTGGCGTAGTTCCTGGAAATTTTGGTATCTCCTGTCAGGATCGTGCTGGACGCATTTTTTAAGGAGATGCACCATGTCCTGGGAGAGGGGAGACTCCCTGTAACAGGAGACAGGGGTGGGGCAGACCTCTTCACTGTTATGCTGGTAGGGCCGTTTGCCACAAAACATCATCCACAGGCAGAGGCCAAAGGAAAAGATATCGGTGCGGAGATCGACCAGGTGGGTATTGAGCAACTGTTCTGGGGAGGCATAGTTGGGGGTGCCTAGAAAACCAACCGTGCAGTCCATCCCCTGCCCATCACCTATGGATACCATTGCCTGGCCGGGGGAGACATCTGTGTCAATCAGGCGAAGGATGCCGAAGTCCGTTATCTTTACAAGGCCATCCTTGGTGAGCAAAATGTTTTGGGGTTTAATGTCGCGATGGATAATCTTTTTTGAGTGGGTGTACTCCATGCCATTGCAAAATTGGATGGCTATGGAGAGGGCGTCACGCCTGTTGCGCAGACGCCCCTTGTTGATCCAGTCGGCCAGGGTGCCACCGTTAATATGCTCGATGAAAATCTGGGCGGCCTTATCCTGCCTTTTGACAAAATAGCAGGCGGCTATATTGGGGTGAAGGCCGAGATCGATCCAGGCATTTGCCTCAGTGAGAATACGCTGGATGCCTTCTTTGCAGGCCATGACTTCCGGGTGGGGGACCTTGATGGCCATTTTAACGCCCCAGCGCAGGTCGTCCGCTATAAAGACCCTGCCCATGGCACCGGTGTGGATCTCTTCAATCTTATAGCGCTCATTGATGATATCCCCCACCTGCCACGCAGAAGGGTCCTTCTCCGCTCTTGGTAAAGAAGGAGCCAGGAATTCCGTGGGGTTTTCATGGGTGTTGGTTGCACAATGCATGGTATGCGCTCGTAGGGGCGTTGTTATGTAAGCTGCTCAAACCTGATCTGGTGACTACGGATGGAGATGATATCACCGGGGTGTAATTTTTTCGTAGATCCCAGGGACGTACCGTTGAGTTTCGTTTTGATAAAGCCGCTCTGGGGAATGATGTAATAGCCATCCTCCCGCATGTTGATAAAACATTGGTTGGCAGCGATAAAAAAGCCAGGGGTGATGATGTCGCTGTTGTGGGCCTTGCCGATTTTGACACTGGGCCGACCGGTAAGGGCCAGGTTGCTGGGGGTGGCGCTGCCGCCAAGAACCTTAAGGTGGAAGGTGTTTTTGCCAGTGGTTTTCGTGTCTTTTTTGGCCTTTGGTTTGCCAGGGGCAAAAATAGTTGCGTCATCAAGATCCATGGGCAGGGATGAGTTGGTTATTCGCTGCTTGCCGGCAAAATCCTCGCCGCGGACCAGGGAAAATTTGCCAAGCATCACCTCATCCCCTTCAGAGAGCTGGATGAAGTCAATCTTGTTGCCATTGACCATGGATCCGTTCAGGCTGCAGAGGTCCTGTAGAAAGGGTTTGCCGTTTTGTATCTCCAAGGCGGCATGGTGTCTTGAGATGGCGGTGTTGTCGATTTTGACGTTGGCATCATCGCCGCGGCCAATAATAAACCGATCGCCCTCATGTATCTCAAATGCCTTAATTACCTTATTCTGTAAGGTGATGGCCCATTTACTCATAGCTTCTGTCCTGTTCTCTTTCTTTTTACCCACATGGTTTAAATCTTAATGGCGGTCGCGAGTTTTTTGAAGGTCGTGCTGTATCCTTGCACATTGTCATTTTTCCCTTTTAAAACAAAGGTTTGTGGTGTGAAAATGTCGTGATGTTGCTGGAGTTGTTCATAGGTCTTCTGGCCAAGAATAACCTCTTTTGCGTTGGCCTCTGTCTGGCTTTCAAGGCGAAATGCCACATTGACGGCGTCACCGACCATGGTGAAGTCGCGGGAACCATCGACGCCGAGATTTCCCAGCATAATTGTGCCGCTGTTGATTGCTGCGCCTGTGGTCAGGGGCCAGGGGAAATGGAGTTTTTTGCCCAGCTCTGTTGTTATCTTGTTAATGGTCATGGCAGCCGAAAGTACCTTGTCAAGATGATATGAATCCTCCTGCAGCCAAAATGCCAGCACAGCATCGCCGATAAATTTGTCCACCTGACCATGGTATTTGTGAATAATCTTGGTGGCTTGCTTGTTCCAGTCCAGGATGAGCTTTGAAATCTGCTCATTGCCCACGGTCTCAGAAAGTTCTGTGTACCTGTGGATGTCGCAGACAAGGATGGTTACCCGCTGCTTGTTGACAAAGGCGATGGTTTCATCGCCAAGATTTTGGAGGGATGCTGATTTCAGTTTTGGTGCGGATTGCTGGGTGAAAATGAGTTCTGTCTTGCCCAGCGCTATGATGTCCCCGGTGTGGAGCGGGGTGGGGGTGACAATCCGGGTTCCGTTGACAAAGGTGCCGTTGGCGCTGCCAAGGTCAATTATATGGTATTGTTGGTTTGACTCCTGCTGGATCATGGCATGCTTTCTTGATATCCATGACTCTTGCAGGACAAAATCGTTCTCCGGATGCCGACCGATACGGAATGTCCTTTGGTTCCGTAAATGCCAGGGCGGCAATGGAGGTTGGGTTTTGAAAATGAGAATGGCAGACATAAATTTAGGATGCTAATTTGTTTCAAATAGTTGTTATTGTAAACCATACAGAAAATAGCAGGGCATTTCCATACATAGTTGCTGGCTGCTGCTGAATTCCGTCCTTGATACAACGACAGGGTGGAACAATGGCTTCAGGGCAGAGTCGGGTTTCCAGGGAAAAGGACAGGATGACTGTTCAGCGCCGTGGTATGCAGGATACACAATTGTATTGTGGCAAATCTATCATTCTACTGGTAGAAAAGGGCAAAAAACGTATAGTATATTTAAGAATATTAACGAGCTGTTTTAGCGAAGACCTCTTTTATGCCTATGACAAACCAGGATCAGGAACCCTCCGGCAAACTTGCCTCTATCTTTGCCAAAATAAATTTAAGTGAGCTCCCAGCCATGTCAAGCAATGTGCAGGAGCTTATAAGCCTTTCCCACTCCACTCGGAGTGCTGCCTATGACCTTTCAAAGGTTATTTTGAAAGATTACTCTTTGACCAACAAGGTCCTTCAGGTTGTCAATTCCGCCTATTATTCCATAGGCCATTCCATCAGTTCCATTTCAAAGGCGGTTACCATTCTTGGCTTTGATGCGGTTCGTGATTTGGCAACCGCCATTGCCCTTTTTGAGGATTTTCTCAAATCAGGTGTGGAGAAAAAGGAGATTTCCAAGATCCTCACCCGTTCTTTTTTAAGTGGGCTTCAGGCCCGGGAGATGGTGGTTGCCAAGAATATCAATGTCCTGCCTGAAGAGGCCTTTATCTGCGCCCTGATGCACCATCTGGGTAAGATTATCACCTGCATTTACATGCCGGATGTCTACAAGAATATTGAAAGTCAGGTTGCCGGAGGTGTGCCCGAAGAAACGGCAGCCCGCAGCCTGCTCGATGATTTGACCTATAGTGAGCTCGGCCGGGAGGTGGCCAAGTTCTGGAACATGTCTGAGAAGATTATTGGCTCCATGGCCGTTAAGACAGAAAAGCCTAAAAATAAATATGACGACGTGGGGTATTTGCAAAATCTGGCCAGCTTCACCAACGAATTCACTGACAAGGTGTGCCTCGGTGGCGACATGGGCGCCATTTTTAAGAAGTTCGGCAAGATGTTCCAGGTGGATATTGATGAGGCCATCGTGCGCCTGGACCAGAGTGTAGACGCCTCAGAGGATGTCTCAGACTCCATACGCTATGGCCTGTCAAAATTAAATATCCGCAATAGTATCAAACAGGTCAGTGAATATGGCGGTAAGCCCGTTGCCAGGGGGAGGCGTCAGGCGGTTGATGACAAGAAGGTTCCTGGTAAGCAGGATGGGTGTGGTACTGAGCTTGAGCCCCTGCCGTCCTCGGAGAAATCTGTGAATGATTTTATCCGGGAGCTGACGGAGACCTTGATGGGCGAAGAGATTAAGCTTGATGAATTCTATGTCAACCTCCTGGAGGCCCTTTACCGGGGGGTGGGATTTGACCGGGTCATTATGGGTATTCTCAGTATTCAGGCCTCAAAAATTTCCGTGGTTGGCCGCTACGGCTTGGGGGATATTGAGGCCAGTGGTGTGCAAAACTTCGATCATCCCATGGCCAACAAGGAGCAGGCCATTCCCCGCTGTCTGATGGCCTGCAAGGACATGGCTATCCCAGCCAATGCCAAAGGCGCTTTTCCGAAAAATTTTCAGTATCTTGTGAAGGATCGAACGGTTTTTCTCTTTCCAGTCTGTGTTGATAAAAAACCCATTGCCCTTATCTACCTGGATCGTAAGCAGGGCCGCCCAAAGCTTGAGCAGGAACAGCTGAAAACAATCCGTCTTTTTCGTGATTTTGCGGTGATGGCCATTCAGAAGATCAGGGCAAAGGGTTGAGGTTTAGAAAGAACTTCATGGCTCAGGCCTTTGCAAATCGCCTCACCAGGCGCTGCCTTAATCGACGGGATTTTTTATGGCTCCTCTCCCTTTCTGCGGCCGGTTTGGCCCTTCCAGGCTGTTCGGTTGATCCTGTTACCGGGAAAAAACAGCTTGTCCTGATGAGTGAGGCTGGGGAGATCTCCCTTGATAAGAAGCAATCTCCCCATCAGTTTTCCATGGATTACGGGCCCTGCCAGGACAAGGCCTTAAATGGCTATGTGAGTCAGGTGGGGATGTCTGTTGCCGCCCATTCGCACCGGCCTGGGATGCCCTACAGTTTTCGGGGCGTCAATGCTGCTTATGTCAATGCCTATGCCTTTCCCGGTGGCTCCATTGCCGTCACCAGGGGGATCCTGGTGGAGCTTGATAACGAGGCGGAACTGGCCGCATTGCTTGGCCATGAGATTGGTCATGTTAATGCCCGCCATACTGCTGAGCGTATGACCAAGGGGGCATTGGTTCAGTTGGCCCTGGTGGGAAGTAGCGGCTATGTACGCAGAAGCGAGTATACCAGCTATGCCCCTTATTTAGAAAAAATCGGGGGCTTGAGTGCCGCCGCCCTTTTGGCGAGTTATAGCCGCGATGATGAGAGGGAGGCGGATCGTCTTGGCATGCAATATATGGTGGGGGCGGGCTATAATCCCAGGGGGATGGAGGGGCTCATGGCTGTTCTTGTTAAGAAATCCCGACATAAACCCAATGCCCTTGAGCTGATGTTTTCCACCCATCCCATGGGCCAGGATCGCTACGATGCGGCACGAAAACGGGCAGGTGCCCAGTATGGCAGCAAGACCGGGAAAACGTTGCTGCGCCAACGCTATATGGATAATACTGTTGCGTTGCGGAGGATAAAACCGGCCCTGCTTGATATGCAGGATGGCGCAAGTTCCATGGCAATGAAGAGATTCAGTCAGGCTGAGACCGCTTTTGCCTCGGCCTTAAAGAAGGTTCCCAATGATTATGCGGCATTACTCATGATGGCCAAATGTAAGATGGCGTTAAAAGATGATTATGGGGCATCACGGTACGCAGAAAAGGCCAGAAAAATCTATCCAGGTGAGGCCCATGCCGTGCAGATAAGCGGTGTCAGCAAGCTTGCCCTGCATGATTTTGGCGGCGCCCATGCGGATTTTGCCAGATTTGACCTGGTGATGCCCGGTAATCAGCAGATTGTTTTTCTGAAAGGAATTGCCCTTGATGGCATGGGAGAAAGGGGGATGGCCGCCCGGCAGTACGCCAAATACTTGCAGAGGGTCACCCAGGGAGATGCTGCCAGTCATGCCCGCCAGCGTCTGACAGACTGGGGGTATGTTAAATAAGTTGGGGGCCCTTGGAAGGGCTAATCGTTCAGGGCACCCCTTTCAATATGATGTAATAGGTGATGCCGGACGCCCAGGGTGCCAGGGAAGAATAGTTTGGCAAACGTGGTGCCCTCTTAATCAAGGCCTTTACGTCCTTTGCTATTGGTAATAAATGAAACTTGTTTCCATAAAAGACCGGCTCATCATGGTTCTCATGATAACCTCTTTGACATCCCTCGTCATTGCCAGTCTGGCATTCTCTTTTTATGAGCTGCAGAGATATAAGAAGTTTAAACTGGCCGAGCTTGTCCAGATTGTTGATCTGCTCGGCCCAGAGGGCCGTCGGCATATCATGGCCGGCGATTCGCAGCAGGCGGAGGGCCTGCTGGCCATCCTCGCTGAACGGCAAAATATCAGGGCCGCTGCCCTCTATGATGGCCAGGGAATGTTTTTTGCCGGCTATCAGCGTGACTTGGAGCTCCAGGCGCCGCCCCGCTCCATCCAGGATGTCGAGGCTGTCAGTTTTACTGATAATATCTGCACATCCCTCCAGGGCCTTTATCAGGGGGATAGACTGGAGGGCTTTTTCCTTCTCGCCGTTGATCTCGATGATGGCCGCTCCGGTCTTATCTCCATAATTGTTATTTTCTGCCTTGTTTCCATTGTGACCCTGGCACTTGCCTATCAAGTTGCCTGTTTTCTGCATGATCAGTTCAAGAAACCCATCATTAGCCTGGTGGATACGGCCCGTTCTATCTGTGAAAAAAAGGATTTTGAGGTCCGGGCCAGGAAGTATTCCTCCGATGAAATGGGGCTTCTCACCGATACCATTAATGGTATGCTTGATGAGATTGCCAGGCGGGAAGAGGAGATGCGAAATCTCACCGGCCAGCTTGAGTCGCGGGTGGAAACCAGGACGGCAGCTCTGCAGGAGATCAATACCCGCCTTTTCTCGGAAAAAACAAGGGCGGATAAGGCGGCAAGCGTCAAGAGTGATTTCCTTGCCAATATGAGCCATGAAATCCGCACCCCCATGAACGGCATAGTCGCGGCCTGCGATCTGGCCATGGAGGAAGAGCTTAATCCCAAGGTTGCTAATTACCTTAAGATTATTCAGGGCTCCTCCCATGCCCTTCTCCTTATCATCAACGATATGCTCGATTTTTCAAGGCTGGAAGACGGCACCCTTGTCTTGGATCACAGCCTTTTTTCCCTGTCTGATCTCCTCACGGAACTCCATGGTTTTTTCTCTGTAAAAATCCATGACGAAGATATTGATCTGATCATTGATATGGATCCGGAGGTTCCAGACCTGCTCATTGGCGACCGGGAGCGGTTTCGACAGATACTGTATAACCTTGTTGATAATGGCATTAAGTTTACCCATGATGGCATGGTTTCCCTCTATGTCTCCTGTCTGGATAAGAGTGAGCAGGGGGTATCACTTGGGGTCAGGGTCCGTGATACAGGGGTGGGGCTCTCCCTTGAGGGAGGGGAGCGGATATTCAGCTCCTTTCATCAGGAGGACAGCTCTTCCACCCGGCAGTATGGCGGCACCGGCCTTGGCTTGGCCATTTCCAGGCAACTGGCTCGCATGATGGGAGGGTCCATTGATGTTGAGAGCGAATTGGGCAAGGGAGCCACCTTTATGGTCACGGTCCATCTTGGCTGGCAAGAAAGCGAGGTGGGTGGCTCAGCTGCGCTGCCGGGCAAGATGAAAAACGGGTTTGGTACGATGGCAGACCTAAGCGGTCTCCATATCCTGGTTGTTGAGGACAATGAAATAAATCGAGGTGTGGCCGAGGCCATGCTGACAGGTTTAGGTATAACTGTTGAGAGTGTTGAAAATGGTCAGGAGGCCGTCGATATTACCCGTAACAGTAACTATGACGCTATTTTGATGGACATGCAGATGCCCATCATGGATGGCTACCAGGCCATGCAAAGGATCCGTCAAAAAGGGTCCTGTCAAAATGTTGCCATTATCGCCATGACAGCCCATGCCATGGCAGGCGACAGGGAGAAATGTCTTCATGCCGGTGCCGACGGTTATATTGCCAAGCCCATCCACAGGAAGCGATTGCAGGCGGTGTTGCTGGCTGTTTTAAACACCAAGGGGCCAGCGCTTGCTGGTGCCGGGCGCAATGATTTCTGTGAAGATATGGAAACCGGGGCTGAATTTGTCCCGGATAGCTGTCTGATTGATGTGGAAAGGGCAATCCGTCAGCTTGGTGTCAGGGAGGATGTCTATCACAGGGTGTTGAACACCTTCTGTAGTGACTATGAGAGCTTTCGGCAGGATTATGCTCAATTTTCCAGGGAGAATGACATCGGTAAGATCCAGAAAATGTATCATTCTTTAAAGGGAAGCAGTGCAACGGTGGGGGCAGAAATCTTGTCGCAACTGGTAACCGAGGCGGATCGACTCTGTAAAAATGAGGAGATGCCGCCGGATAGCCTCACCGAGAAAATCCTGACATGTCTGGATGAGGTGCTGCTCTTTGCCCATGGGATTGAGGCGACGGAAGCAGGAGGTATTCTCGAGCCAGACGATCTAACGGTGCAGGATTCTGCTAAGGTACTGCAACAATTACAGGATTTAGCAGACTCCCTGGATCAATCTATGTATGATACAATTAACGCCTGCCTTGAAAGTCTGGAGGGAAATGTCTCAGGGAAAAGGATCGTCAGTCTGCATAAGATGATCCGTATGTACTCCTATGAAGATGCCTTGGCCTTGGTCCAGGAGCTCGCCAGGGAGCTCGGCCTCCCTTTAAGGCAGTAAGCGTGATGGGAACCGATACGTGCAGATAGGCCATGGTCGCCATTTTAAACAAAGTTTACTTCATTCAATGTCAAAAAAAGCAAAAAGACAAAAGCCCCTGGTGCTCATCGTGGATGATACCATGATGAATATCGACCTGTTGGCTGATGTGCTGCGGGAGGATTACCGTCTTGGTATTGCCACAAACGGTGTTAAGGCCCTGGAGTTTGTTAAAAAAAATAAACCTGACATTATTCTTCTCGATATCATGATGCCGGAGATGGACGGTTTTGAGGTGTGCCGGATCTTAAAGCAAGATAGCCAGACCCGTGCCATCCCTGTTATTTTTATCACCGCCCTATCGGACACGGAAAACGTTGCCCGTGGCTTCCAGCTCGGTGGTTGTGATTATATTCCCAAGCCCTTTCATGCCATTGAGGTGAAGGCACGGGTTAAATCCAAGCTCAACGAGCTTAACCAGCTCAGCTTTGTGGAAAATATCTTTCATACCAGTCTTGAGGGTATAGTGATTGCCGACCAGGATATGGTTGTGACCATGGTCAACCCCATGACCTGTTCCATCACAGGCTATGGCCAGGAAGAGCTGGTCGGTAAATCCATTGATGTCTTGCAGACTCGAGACAAGGGCGACACCATCAGTGACATTCACAGCCTCCTGGGTGATGCTGATCATTGGTCCGGTGAGATATGGAACAGGCGCAAGAATGGCGAAAAATTTCCTCAGAAGTTCGCCATGTCCGCAGTTCGTAATTTATGGGGAGAGGTGATTAACTATGTGGCCGTGTTCCATGATATGTCGGAGATCAAGCGCCATAAGGATGAGTTGAAATACCAGGCCAACCATGATGGCCTCACCGGTTTGCCGAACCGGACATTTTTTCAGTTCCGCCTCATTGATGCCCTGAAAGATGCCCGCCGCCATGACGAGAAAATGGCCCTGATCATTCTCGATCTTGATCATTTTAAGCAAATCAACGACAGCCTCGGCCACCTGGTGGGCGATTTTCTTTTAAAAGAGGTGCGTTCCCGTCTTGAGGGTTGTCTCAGCGGTGCCATCCTGGCCCGTCTGGGTAGCGACGAGTTCGGTGTGGTCCTTGAAGGTCTGGTCAGTGAGGAGTGGGCCGTTAAGGTCGCCGAACAGATCAACCTGAGCCTGTCCCTGCCGTTTTTTCATGAGGGCCATGAACTCTTTATCTCGGCAAGCCTTGGTATTGCATTCTATCCGGAGGATGGCCTTGATCCAGAGGCCCTGATGAAAAATGGCGATATGGCCATGGCCCAGGCCAAGGCCCGTGGTGGCAATACCTATCAGGTTTTTCACCGGGGGATGGATGAGCGTATCGCCAAGCTGCTCACCCTGGAGAGCAATCTCCGCCGTGCCCTTGACAGGGAGGAGTTTGTTGTCTTTTATCAGCCCAAGGTTGATATGGCCAGTGGCCGGATCATCGGCATGGAGGCCTTGGTGCGCTGGATGCTGCCAGAGGGGGGCATGGTGTCACCGGCAGATTTTATTCCCCTTGCTGAAAAGACCGGCCTTATTGTCTTTCTCGGCGAATGGGTGCTGAAAACTGCGGCAAGGCAAACAAAAATATGGTGGGATAAAGGCTATCATGTGCCGGTGGCCGTTAATCTGTCCCCCCGCCAGTTTAAGGAAGAGAATCTCGTTTCCCTGGTGCGGGATACCTTGACCGAAACAGGACTTACCCCAGAGGCTCTTGAACTCGAGATCACCGAAGGTGTGGTCATGGATAACGAAGAGCATGCCATGGAGATTTTACGTGAAATTAATGAGATGGGGGTAAAGCTCTCCATGGATGATTTTGGTACTGGCTATTCCTCTCTCCATTACCTGAAGCAGTTTCCAATTCATACCCTGAAGATTGATAAATCCTTTGTGGATAATATCCCGGCCGATGGCGAGAATGTCGCAATTGCCACGGCCATTATCTACATGGGGAAAAGTCTTGGCCTCAAGGTGGTCGCCGAAGGTGTGGAGGAGATGGAGCAATATACCTTTCTCCGTGATCTCGGCTGTGATCAATTACAGGGATGGCTCTTTAGTCCGGCAGTTGATAGCGATACATTTACGGACTTGCTGGTGACTGATAAAAGGCTGATCATTCCTTCATAACAGGGGGCATAAAAAAAGCTCGGGCTGTTTGGCCCGAGCTTTTTTTATGCCCCCTGTGCGAGGATCTGTTTTGTTTAAATTCGTTTCACAAGCCTGCCCTTACGACACTCACCATAAAAGGGAATACTGATATAATCGGTAAATGTAAACATGAATATCATCAGACATACCACACA
>JAUVQZ010000017.1 GCA_030597865.1 Pseudomonadota bacterium
ACTGTCAAGCAGGCCGTAGCGGGTTATGGCCAGGCGGATAAGGTGCAGATTCAGCAGGTTGTCCGGGTTCTCTTAAAGCTTTCCGGCCTTCCCAGCGAGGACGCTGCCGATGCCTTGGCCGTTGCTATCTGTCATGCCCACCATAGGGTTGGGCAGTAGGCTGAATAGTGTACAAAAGGGCCGGCATGGGATATCGTTTGCCGGCTGGCGGCTTCCCCTATGTTAATTCCCCCTTATTTTTTCTGAGAGCCGACAAGAATGATCGCTTCGCTTCGTGGCATAGTGCAGTTTAAATATCCAGACCGCCTCATCGTTGATGTGCATGGGGTGGGCTATGATGTGGCCATGCCGGAAAGCGCCCTTTTTTCAGGGGCTGATCTGGGGAATGAGGTGTTCCTTCACATCCATTCCCATGTCCGGGAAGATGCCTTTTTGCTCTTTGGTTTTTTTGAGATACAGGAAAAGCAGACCTTTCAGCTCCTGCTCTCTGTGTCCGGTGTGGGGCCTAAGCTGGCCCTTGCCATCCTGTCCAGCATATCTCCGTCGGAGTTAGGCCGGGCTATTTCCGCCGATGACATAGGGCGTCTGACCCATATCTCCGGGGTGGGTAAGAAGACGGCCGAACGGCTCTGTCTGGAACTCAAGGATAAGGTCGATTTTATACCTGCATCAGAGGCAGGGCAGCAGGATCGATCCCCTGTTGGTTCCCAGGCCGAAAATGTCCCTGTTGATGACGCGGTTTCTGCCCTGGTAAATCTTGGCTATCCAGCCCCAAATGCCCAGGAGGCGGTTGCTGCTATCCATGCCCTGCGTGGGGGTGATGTTGGCCTCCAAGACTTGATCCGCCTGGCCCTCAGATCATTGGCCCCATAGGTTTGTCCCTAAGGAGAGCGTATTTTTTAAGATGAACTACGAAGAACGCCTTGTTTCAACAGAGAATGTCGGGGACCAGGAGATTGGTCACGAGTATGATCTGCGTCCCAAGAGCCTTTCCCAGTATGTCGGTCAGCAGCAGCTCAAGGCCAACCTGGAAATCGCCATTCAGGCCGCCAAGGGACGCGGCGAGCCCTTGGACCATATCCTGTTTCATGGTTTCCCCGGTCTTGGCAAAACCACCCTTGCCTATATCATCGCCCATGAGATGGGGGCCAATATCCGGGTGACCTCCGGGCCTGTTATTGAAAGGCCCGGCGATCTTGCCGCCATTCTCACCAGCCTCCAGGAAGGTGATGTCCTTTTCATTGATGAAATCCATCGCCTCAACCATGTGGTGGAGGAGATCCTTTATCCGGCCATGGAGGATTTTCAGCTTGATCTCATCATTGGCCAGGGCCCGGGGGCCCGTTCAGTGAAAATGGATCTGCCCCCATTTACCCTGGTCGGGGCCACCACCAGAACAGGGCTTTTGACCCCGCCCCTCCGTGATCGTTTCGGGGTTGTTCTGCGCCTGGAATTTTATAGTCCCGAAGAGTTGGTCTCCATTATTAGCCGCTCGGCAGCCCTCCTTGATGTCCCCATTGATAAAGGTGGTGCCCTGGAAATGGGACGCCGGTCGCGGGGAACCCCACGGATAGCCAATCGACTTTTGAAAAGGGTGCGTGATTACGCCCAGGTCAAGGGTGATGGTGGAATCACCTCAAAAATAGCTGATCTGGCCCTGCAGCTTCTTGAGGTCGACCATGTTGGTCTTGACGAGATGGACAGGCGTATTCTGCTCACCATCATTGATAAATTCCAGGGCGGCCCCATTGGCCTGGATACCCTGGCCACAGCTGTCTGTGAGGAGCGCACTACCCTGGAGGACGTGTACGAGCCCTTTCTGATCCAAAGCGGCTTCCTGGCGAGAACACCCCGGGGAAGGATGGCAACCCTCAATGCCTACCAACATTTTGGCAGGGCCATAGAGTTTAAGCAAGCCGCTGAAGGGCCAGACACCCTGCCTTTTAGCAGTTAGTACTATTTATATAATGGGAAGCCCCTTTTGCCGCAGTGAGGTTGTTTTCCCAAGTAAAGGTGTGATATTATGCAGAATATGAAACTCTCAGCGCCAGACATAATCGCTAAAAAGGGTGTGGAGAAGATCACCATGCTCACGGCCTATGATGCCAGCTTTGCCAGGATGCTGGAGTCTGCCGGGGTGGACATGCTGCTGGTTGGTGATTCCCTGGGCATGGTGGTCTTGGGATATGACTCCACCGTACCGGTCACCATGGCGGAAATGATCCACCATGCTGCGGCGGTAAGGCGGGGTGCCCCTGGTACCATGCTTGTCGGGGATATGCCGTTTCTCTCCTACCAGCTCTCCAAAAAGGAGGCCATTGCCAATGCCGGCCGTTTTTTCAAGGAGGCCGGCTGTGATGCCGTGAAGCTTGAAGGTGGGCGCGAGGTGTGCAAGGCGGTGCGGGCCATTGTTGATGCCGGCATGCCGGTCATGGCCCATATTGGCCTTACCCCGCAGACCGCAGGCAAGCTTGGCGGCTTTAAGGTTCAGGGCAAGGATGCCCAGTCGGCCCGCCGCCTTCTTAAGGAGGCCAAGGCCCTTGAAGAGGCCGGCGCCTTTGCCTTGGTACTGGAGTGTATTCCGGATGGTCTTGCCAAAATTATTTCAGAGGAACTTGGCATTCCCACCATTGGTATTGGTGCTGGTGTCAGCTGTGATGGTCAGGTGCTTGTTACCCATGACCTCTTAGGTCTCTTTGAGAAATTTGTCCCCAGTTTTGTTAAAAACTATATAAACTTAGCTCCAGGGATAAAAAAGGCCGTCACCTCCTTCACAACCGATGTGAAAGATGGCAGTTTCCCTGATGATAAGCATAGCTTTCCCATGCAGATTGACCCTGCCGATATCTTTAAATGACCTGCTCAGTAAAAAATGCAATAAATGACCAGTGGTTCCACTCTTTACCGGGGAGTTCGTGGTCATCTGAGGGGATGAGGCTATGAGAATGTTACACTATTGGCAGTTTAAGGAATAAACGTATGGATATAGCTACCATTGTCGGTTTGGTCCTAGGCACCGCTCTTCTCTTGTTTGCCATACTGCTGGGGGGCTCCTTCGTCCTCTTTATCAATATCCCCTCGGTGATGATTGTCGCCGGTGGTACCTTTGCCACGGTGATGATCCGTTTTGGTCTCAGTGATGTCATCAACGCCACCAAGGTGGCGATGAACGCCTTTTTTGCCAAGACCTCCAATCCCGGCCAGGTCATCAAGGAGATCGTCAACCTCGCCAATATTGCCCGTAAAAACGGTCTGATCGTCCTGGAACAGCAGCCCATTGAGGATGAGTTTCTTAAGAAGGCCATCATGTACTGTGTGGATGGTCATGAGGCTGATTTTATCGAAGAGGTCCTCAAGAAAGAGGTGAGTCTGACCGTGGAACGACACGATGTGGGGCGTAAGACCTTTGGCTCCATGGGTGATGCGGCCCCGGCCTTTGGTATGATTGGCACCCTGGTGGGGCTGGTGCAGATGCTTGCCAATATGGATGACCCCGCCTCCATCGGCCCGGCCATGGCGGTCTGTCTGCTCACCACCCTCTACGGCGCCATCCTTGCCAACCTCGTCTTTCTGCCCATTTCCGACAAGCTGGCCCTGCGTAGCCAGGAGGAGGAGCGCAACCGTCGTTTGATTATTGAAGGGGTCCTCGGCATCCTTAAGGGTCTCAATCCCCGCGTTATGGAAGAGTTTCTGGAAACTTTCCTGCCCCCTAAGGAGCGTGGCGCAGGTAACGACAAGTAAGGTGTGTGCGTATGGCGGACGAAGAGAGTAAGTGCCCAGAATGTCCCTCCGGTGCCCCGGCGTGGATGTGTACCTTTGCAGACCTGATGTCGCTGCTCATGTGTTTTTTTGTCCTGCTCCTCTCCTTTGCCGTCATGGATCAGCAGAAGTATAAGCAGGTGGCAGGTTCCATGAAGGACGCCTTCGGGGTTCAGCGGGACAGAGCGGTTGAGGACGAGTTGAAGGGCAATCAGATGATAGCGTCCAATTTTGAGACGGTGCCTCTGCATATTCAGATGGAGATGGCAAAATATTTTGAAGAAGAGGTGGCTGGCGGCGATATAGAGACCGAGTATGATCCCTACGGCCTTGTTCTTAGGATTAAGGGCAATATGGCCTTTGCCTCCGGGCGGGCGACCCTGCGCAAAGAATTCCTCCCCCTGCTTGACAAGATTGGTCGTTTGGCCCTGCGGGCCGAGCTCATGGTGGAGGTGAGCGGCCATACCGATAATGTCCCCCTGCGTAAGGGCCAGAGTTCGTTTAAGTCCAACTGGAGCCTGTCGGCGGCCCGCTCTGTGGCCGCGGTGGAGTATCTCGTGGATAAATTTCAGTTGCCGCCATCAAGATTGGCAGCCATAGGCTATGCCTATGGCCAACCCCTTGATACGAACAGTACCCCGGAGGGCAGGGCCCGTAACAGGCGGGTGGAGTTCAAGATAAAACCAGGGGCTGCCCAATTCGTGCTTGACGGACTTGAGGTTGAGCGTGGGCCCATTCGCCAATAAGGATAAGAACCATGGAAGACGCTAACGAAAATAGACGCAGCTCCGTGCGGGTCACCGGCCGTAATCTTTTTGCCTATAAAGAGATTACGGAGCAGACCTATGCCCAATACGCCAAGGATTTTCAGGACGGAATTTCCCTCTATAACCAGGAAAGTCTGGCTGATATGCAGATCTTTGTCGGTGCCCAGAGCGCCCTGGGCAGACTCCGCGACAAGGACGAGGATCTTGCCGACTTTCTTCAGCATCTTGATATGAAGATGAATATCCTTCTCAAGAAGGTTGATAACGGCAAGACCCCCCTTGATAATTTGAAGCTCCGTGATCTCAACTTAAGCGGCGCCGGGATCGCCTTTATCTCCCCGGAGAAAATAGCGCTGGACACCTTTCTCGAATTTCGTATTGTTTTGTTGCCCAATTATCTCTTCATCTATGCCATCGGCAAGGTGACGAAATTTGAGGAGGTGGAGCATGACGGTGATCAGCGCTTTTACCGGATGGGCGCCGAATTTATTTTAATAATGGATGAGGATCGTGAGAAGCTTATTCAGCATAATTTTCGCCAGCAAAGCCTGGCCCTTCGGAACCGCCGCAAGCAACAGGAGCAGGATTAACTCTCCGTGCCTTGGCTGTTGGGCGTGGAGTCAATTGTTGTTGTTTTACCTGATTGAAACGCCGTCGTTATTTGCTACCGTGATTCACCGTTCACTCCTCAGGGTTTATGGATGTCTTCTGTCAAGAGGCCTGCAGGGGAGATAGGCGCCGGCTTCGAGCACACCCCTCAAGGGGGTATTGACAAGAACCCTTGGGGCTACTAACTACCTCGAACCGTTGCCAAACTGTAAACCACGAACCAGGATGCCCCACCAATGCCTGTATGTCTCATTTCAACAGGATAGTGCACGTGGGAAGGTTGAGACGTATACACATACCCAGCGTTTTTATGATTTTTTAAGTTTGCCCCTCTTTTGGGGCGTAGCAATAGTATCTAGCCATGCGAACAATTACCTTTCAAGAAATAAGCGATTCGGTCCGGAAGTTGACCATGGATGCCGGAACCCAACTGGAACCGGATATTCTCGAAGCCCTGCTGGCCGCCCGTGACAGCGAGGAGTCCCTCCTGGCCAGACATGTTCTGGAGCTTTTTATCTCTAATGCCGATATTGCCAGCCGCGAAAAGATCCCCGTCTGTCAGGATACCGGGGTGGCGGTACTCTTTGTCGACATCGGCCAGGATATTCAGGTGGAGGGAAGCCTTGAGGATGCTATCCAGGAGGGGGTCAAAAGGGGCTACCAGGATGGATACCTGCGCTCATCCGTCTGTGATCCACTGACCAGGGTTAATACCGGCACCAATACCCCGGCTGTTATTCATTACGAGATAACCCCTGGCGACCAGCTCAAGATTTCCATGCTGCCCAAGGGGTGTGGCAGTGAAAATATGAGTGGTCTCGCTATGCTGCCGCCCTCTGCAGGTATTCAAGGGATGATTGATTTTGTTGTTGAGCAGGCAGTCAAGGCCGGCCCAAACCCCTGTCCCCCTATTATTGTCGGGGTAGGCATGGGCGGCACCTTTGAAAAGGCGGCCTATCTTGCCAAGAAGAGTCTGCTGCGGCCCTTGGGAGAGGCAAGTCGGCGCCAGGATGTTGCCGAATTAGAACAACAGATCCTCGCTGAAATAAATAGGCAAGGGGTTGGGGTTCAGGGTCTTGGCGGCAACCATACGGCCCTGGCCGTCCATATTGAGAGCTTTCCATCCCATATTGCCAGTTTGCCGGTGGCGGTGAATATCCAATGCCATGCCCATCGTCATAAGGAGATGGTTCTTTAACCACGAAGTAAAGAAATAAGGAGGTCGCGGAGGTAAAGAAACGCTTCAGGCTATTCCCTACCTTCTCTACCTCCTTTAAATTCTCTATATTCACGAGTCACCAATATGTCCCTTTTACGATATCGACCAGATTTTTTTGACAGCCTTAAAGAGGTTCACCTGCCCTTTGATCCTGAGGTTCTCGCCTCCCTGCGGGCCGGCGATCTTATCAGCCTGACCGGGACGCTTTATACGGGGAGGGATCAGACCCATCGCCGTTTTGAGGCATTACTCGATAGGGGTGAGCCATTGCCCATTGATCTTGCCGGTCAGCTCCTCTACTATGTGGGGCCAAGTCCGGCCCAGCCCGGTCAGGTCATTGGTGCGGCCGGTCCCACCACCAGCTACCGAATGGATACGTACACCCCACGCCTCCTGGAGCTTGGTCTTTCTGGCACCATGGGCAAGGGATCACGTTCCCCACAGGTTCGGGAGGCCATGGTGCAGCATAGGGCTGTTTACCTGGCCACCTTTGGTGGTGCCGGGGCCCTGCTGTCAAAATGCATTAAGGAGGCGGAGGTGGTCGCCTTTGAGGATGCCGGGCCAGAGGCGCTGTTTCGATTCAGGGTGGAAGAATTCCCCGCCGTTGTTATTAATGATATCCTGGGGAATGATTTTTACGAAATGGTCCACCAGGAAAAGATCTAGGCAGGTTTCTCATTGCCACCACTCGCCTTCCGCCGGGCCCTTCGACAGGCTCAGGGAACGGCGGCCCCGAGGTTATCCGGAGAGGAGGGTTCTCCCTGAGCCTAACGAAGGCGGTGTCCTGAACCTATCGAAGGCGATGCCCTGAGCTTGTCGAAGGGTTGGCTCGTTCAGGGCTGAATGTGAAAAACCAAAACCTCTAACCAGCAAGGGCTCCACGGTAAGCCGTGATGACCATAAAAAAAGCGTTCCAGGGAAATTTCCCTGGAACGCTTTTTTTATGGTCAGTGCCGCGACAGGTTATCTGCTGTGCATGGAGCTGAAGATACTGGCGCTTTTTAGGATCATCAGGCCCTGTTTGAGCTGGTTGTCCTTCTCTATGAGATTTTTAATCTCATCAAGCTCCAGCTTGGTCTTGTCGTCCACAGTGCTTTGCTCCTCATCCTTCTTGGGCTCCTCTTTATCTTTGTTGTCCGGGGTCTTGTTGTTGAAATGATGGGGAAGATCTTTTTCACGGATGAATTTCGGCTTCTCCTTACCATTCTTCGCCTCTAACTCCTCTTCGGTGAGAAAGGCGGTGGGCACAATGATGTCAGGGGTGATACCCGTGGCCTGGATGGAGCGGCCATTGGGGGTGTAATAGAGGGCGGTGGTCAGCCTCAGACCCGCACCGTTTGACATGGGATGGATGGTCTGCACAGAACCCTTACCAAAGGACTGGGCGCCAAGAACCAGGGCCCGTTTATGATCCTGCAGGGCACCTGCAACGATTTCTGAGGCGCTGGCACTGCCCTCGTTGACAAGAACGACAATGGGAAAGGTGTATTTTGTGCCATTTTTATGGGCCGAATAGCTCAGGTTGTTTTCTTTGAGCCTTGCCTTGGTGTAGACAATCAGCCCCTTATCCAGGAAGATGTCGGAGATACGGACGGCCTGATCAAGAAGACCCCCGGGATTATTGCGCAGGTCAAGGACCAGGCCTTTAAGATCGCCATCCTTGGTGAGTTCAGCCATGGATTTCTTGAAATCCTTGGTGGTGTTGGCCTGGAAGGAGCGGATGCGGATATACCCGTAACCAGGCTCAAGGGTCTTGGCCTTGACGCTGATAAGGGGGATATTGTTGCGGGTAATGGTCACCTCTTTTAGCTCGGTCCAGCCCTTGCGGTGGATGGATATGGTAACGTCTGTTCCCTTGGGGCCACGCAGGCGTTTAACGGCGTCCATCAGGGTCATATTCTTGGTGTACTCTCCCTCGATCTTGATGATTTTATCACCGGCCTTAAGACCCTTTTTAAAGGCAGGGGTGTCATCAATGGGGCTTACCACGGTCAGGATGGAATCCTTCATGGTGATCTCAATGCCGATGCCGGAGAAGCTGCCCTTGGTTTCAATCTGTAGATCCTTGAAGTCTTCGGGATCCATATATGATGAATGGGGATCCAGGGCGTTTAACATTCCCTTGATGGCACCCTCGAGGAGCTCCTTGGAATCGACATCCTCCACATAATTTTGTTGGAGCATATGGAGGATGGCCGTGAAGGTCTCAAGGTTCTGGTAGGTGTCCTGGGTCTGGGCAATGACCCTGGAGTCACGGTCCCAGAGGGGGAGAGTAAAGACGGGAAGGAGAAGAATAGCAACAAAGAGCAGACGCTTGGTGATGGAATTGCCTGATTTCATGGAAAACCTTACGGGGATTTTTACAAATGGTCAGTGGTGCGAACTTAACGGTAAAGAGGGCACCTGGAATAAAAAGAACAAGTTTAATAATAACATGGATAGTAGAGGACGACAAAAGGTAATTTGTTCCCGAACTGGCCAGCTCCATGGTAACGGGGTAAAGGAGAAGGGGGATGCATGGGCGGCAGATCAGGGTGTTTTCTGAAGACCGGGGGCCATGACTATATACTGGGGGTCAAGCCAGGTAAGGGGGTCCTCCGCCTCTGTTTTGAGACGGATTTCAAGGTGGATGGCACTTTGTAATTGCCCGGTATGTTTGGAGGCCATGGCAATCTCGTCACCCTGGCTGACAATATCGCCCGCTTTGACCAGAAAAGTTGCTGTGCCGCTGGTCATGGTGTAGTAGCCATCGGTGTGGCTGATGATGATCAGTTGGCCATAGCCCTTGACAAAGCCGGTGTGAACCACCTTGCCTTTAAAGATGGCCCGGATAATGGATCCAGGTTCAATATTAAAATCTACGCCATGGGAAGGCTGGGCCTCGCCGGCCAGGGAGGCGGCATTGTCGCCAAACTGGCTGATCACCGTACCAACCACAGGTGAGGGCAGTAAACCCTTCTGGCCGCCAAAGCCCCGCATCCAGGACGGTTTGCGTTTCTTGTGAGGTTCAAGGGGGAAGGAGGCGATCATCCATTCCTCCTTCTGCTTCCTGGCGATTTCCGCCTGTTTCTCGAACTCTTCCAGCTCAATAATCAGGGCCTTGGCAGATTCCTCAAGATCCTGGGCCGCATGTCTGTAGAGGTTCTTCTCGGCCTTGATACGGCGAAGAAACTCCCGGCGCTCAAGCTTGGTCTCAGCCAGAAGCCCCTGCTGTTCTTTGGCCCTGATCATGGCCTCTTCCAGTGTGGCCTGTTGCGCAATATGGGAATTCCGGGAATCTTCAAACTCAACGAGTTTACCTCGAAACCGGGCGATGAGCGTCTGGTCATGGCGCAGCATATGGCGGTAATACTCATGAAAATTAACAAGGTCCGGCAGGGTGGCTGATGAGAAGGTGATATTAAGAACCCCTAT
This sequence comes from Pseudomonadota bacterium, assembly GCA_030597865.1. Classification (GTDB taxonomy): domain Bacteria; phylum Desulfobacterota; class Desulfobulbia; order Desulfobulbales; family SURF-16; genus BM506. The sequence continues at coordinate 9,769 of JAUVQZ010000017.1, forward strand.
CTCGCCCATGCGATAATAGGCGGCCAGCCTTTTCTCGGTTTGGCGGCCCAGGATATCTTTTTCCCCCTTGATCTCTGCAAGGGCGACCTGCATTTCCCGTGTTTTTAACTTTTCAACCTGAAGCTGGTTGTAGAGACGGACCAGGAGCTTGCTCTCCCCTATAATATTTTCATCGAGCTCAGCAAGCTCATTGAGAAGGGTTTCCTCCTTTTGGCGAGTCAGCTCGAAACTCTCCTGCTGGGCCTCAAGACCCTGCTGGATCCGACTCAGCCTCTTCTTATGTTCAAAGAGATCCTGCTCAGCAATGCGCACTGCCTCTTGCAAGCCCAAGTCATCGCTATACTCATAGGCCAAGACATGGCCGCTAAGGACCAGGCAATGGTACAGGGCGATGAGAACGATTATATGTAGGGGTCTCTGGAAACAGCAGCAAATCATGGGGCTTATACCTTCAGATATTTCCTGATGGAGATGAGGCTGCCACTGGAGCAGAGGAGGAGGGAGATGAGAAAAATGGTGCCGATGTTGGCCAAAGGAAGAAAGGAGAGTTCAAAAAGATTCATGAAGACCGGCCCTGAAAAATGGTTTTTGATCCATTGGAATAGGAAAAAGAGGGAGAGCAGGCCGCTGAAGGCCCCAAAAAGGCCAAGCAGAAAACCTTCCACCATGACCGGGCCGCGAATATAGCGGTCTGTGGCGCCGAGAAAGCGTAGGATCTCTAACTCCTCCTGGCGCGACTCCAAGGTAAGGCGGATGGTATAGGAAACCATGAAAACGGAGGTAAGGATGAGAAGTGCGCCACTTAAAAGGACGATGATGCGCAGCAGGCTGATAAAATAGCCGAAGCGTTCGATCCACTCCTGGCCATACTGGACCTTAACGGCCCCTGGCAGGCTCCCCAGATAATCGCTGAAATCCTTTATGCGGGCGAGACTCTTTAGGTTGTTAGAGGGGAAGATCTCCACCGAGTATGGCAGGAAGGAGGGGTCAAGATCCTCCAGTACATCACTTTCCTGGCCGAGCTGCCTGGTCAGACGGGCAAAGGCCTCCTCTTTGGAGATAAAGGCAATCTTCTCCACCCTGTCAAAATCGGTGATTTTCTTTTTGAACTCCTGGCGAAAGGCTGCCGGCACCTCTTGCTCCAGATAGACAATGAGGCGCAGTTCGTTGCCCAGGCGGCTGCTTGCCTTCTGCATGTTGGTGTAGATCAAAAAGAAGAATGAGAAGATGAGCACGGAAAGGGAGACCGTAAACAGGGTCATCACCTGGGAGGCCCAGCCATGGCGCGAGTTGCGGGCCAGTTGACCAAGTATGAATGATATATATCGCATAATGCCTTTTTAGTTAGAGATCAAAGTTAACCTTGATAATTTCCTGGAGTTTGCCGTTTTCCAGGTTGACAATCCGATGACTTGATTTTTGCCAGATCGCCTGGTCGTGGGTGGCGATGATAATGGTTGTTCCTTCCTCATGGAGGCGGTTAAAGAGATCCATAACCAAAGATGTGGCAGCCGGATCAAGATTACCGGTGGGCTCATCAGCGAGTATGAGGGGCGGTTTGTTGGCGCAGGCCCGGGCAATGGAAACCCGTTGTTGCTCGCCCCTGGAGAGCTTACTGGTTGGGGTATGGATTTTGTCGGCCAGTCCGAGGTTGGCCAAAAGCTCCAATACCCGCTGCTTGATCTTCTTGGGGTTTTCGTAGCGGACCTCCATGGCCAGGGCGATATTTTGATACACCGTCTGTTTGGAGAGCAGCCTGAAATCTTGATAGGCGACGCCAATATGTTGACGCATCTTTTGCAGGGCATGGCCGGAGAGCTTGCTGATGTCCTTTTTGTCCATCTCTATAAGACCCATGGTGGGGCTCTCGAGGAAACAGAGGAGCTTGAGCAGGGTTGTCTTGCCGGCCCCGCTGACTCCGGTGAGAAAGATCATCTCCCCATGGCCCACTGCCAGGGAAACCTCGTCAAGTGCCATGATGTCTGGTGGGTAGGTCTTGGTGACTTTTACAATGTCAATGAGGGCCGTATCGATGGGAGGCGCTGTGTCAGATGTCATAGATGGTGTTAGATGGGAAAGGGAGCGAAAAAAAGGGCGGTGTTGGTTTAAGTTAGCGAAATGATATGAGAAAAAATATTGTGACAGAATTATGACGCTTGGGGTGTTGCAATCGCCCTAAAGTAGTGTTAAAAAAATTGACACCCTGTATACCGTATTATATACCAGGTTTTAGGAATAAAAGAAAATCATTGAGTTAGCTATCTTTTTTTGCAGGGAACAGGGGTGACCGGTATTTTTTTATGACCACTGTTTCTCTGTCCTGGGGGTACGAAGCCCTTAGACTTTTTTTGCCTATCTCTGGGGTCGGAGATCCTAACAGTTTCCCTTGGCAGGGGTGATTATCCTGCTGTCTCTGGAAATGAGGAACGTGGTCAGTCGTTTTAACCTTCTTTACTCCCAGCAGGAGACCATGAACAGCATGTCTAAAGTTGAAGCAGCCCCTGCCCATAAAAAATCTAAGAAATCAAAATTGCCCCCTTTCTGCAGCAATATCATTGGCAAAAGCCCTTCTATTTGCAAGGTTTTTTCACTTATTGAAAAGGTGCAGGATACTGACTCCACTGTTTTGATTCAGGGGGAATCTGGCACTGGTAAGGAACTCATTGCCCAGGCCCTCCATTACGGTGGTGAGCGGGGGGATAAACCTTTTGTGCCGGTGAACTGCGGGGCCATTCCGGCAGAGCTCCTTGAGTCGGAGCTGTTTGGCCATGAAAAAGGGGCCTTTACCCATGCCATTCGCACCCGGATCGGTCGTTTTGAGATGGCGGACAGGGGCACGGTGTTTCTCGATGAGATCGCTGAGATGAGTCCTGTTCTGCAGGTCAAACTGCTGCGGGTTCTCCAGGAGAAAAAGTTTGAAAGGGTGGGGGGGGCCAAAACAATCACCTCCGACTTTCGGGTCATCGCCGCCACCAATCGTGATCTGGCTGAAGAGGTACGCAATGGACATTTCCGGGAGGATCTCTACTACCGGCTTACGGTAATTCCCATAGAATCCCCGCCGCTTCGGGTGCGTAAAAGCGATATTCCCCTCCTGGTGGAAAAATTTCTGGAGCGTTTCTGTGCCTCTAAAAAAAGGGTGATTCGCAAGATTGATGATGATGCCATGGAATGCCTGAAACGCTACCAGTGGCCCGGTAATGTCCGCGAACTCGAAAATATGGTTGAGCGCATGGTCATTTTGGCGGCTGGCGACGTGATAACCCTGGAGGATCTGCCCCCCCAGCTTTTGAATGCCTCGGCTTCGGTTGTTTCAGCGGTTGTTGAGGAGATTCCTGAAACTGATTTCTGCCTGAGTGAGGTGGTCGCTGATTATGAGATGAAGTTGATCGTCAGGGCCCTGCACCAGACAGGCTGGGTGAAAAATAGAGCGGCGAAATTATTGAAGGTAAACCGGACCACCCTGCTTGAAAAAATGAAGCGGCACGGTGTGGTCAAACCAGCGGAAAGTTAAGTCATGGGCATGATTGATGGCGCTTTGTTTAATATTCGTTCCCCGGGTGCCTTCTGCCGGATAAGGCAGGGGAGGTAATTATGTCAGGCCACCGTATTTTTAAGGGTTTGTTGGGCATGGTCATTTTTTTGCCGGTTTTCTGTGTTCTGGGTCCTGGCACGGTGTCATGGGCTGTTTCTGAAGGGCAAGATGTTGCCAGCAGCCAGGGGCAGGTGACAAAGCAGGACAAGCTATGGGCCGATGCCCAGGCCTTTCTTGGGGGTGGGGATACCGATCAGGCGGCCCTCTATTTCAAGCATTACTGGAAAACCTATCCCCAGTCCCACCGGGCAGCTGAGGCCCTCTGGCAGGCCGCTCTTCTCTATAAGCAACAAGCCCTCCTGGCCCACTCCCCTGACTGGTTAAGGGTAAGGGATCTCTTCCAGGCCTATCTCATTGATTTTTCTGGTTCGCCCCGGGTGGCGGAGGCCTATTACGAGATAGGCAACAGCTATTTTCAGATGGGCTTTTATCGTGAGGCCCACAATTACTATACCCTTTTGCTAAAGGAGTACCCTGCCACCAGCCTGAAAAATGAAGTGAATTATATGAGGGGCCGGGCCTTTCTTTATGAGGATAAGTTCAGCCTGGCCAGTGCCGAGTTTGCCAAACTCCTGCTCAGCAGGGATAAGGCCATTCGGCTCCGGGGTGAAAATGGCCAGGTCGAAATCCATTTTGTAAAAGGCGAGTGGCATGATGCCCTGGGGATCTTGAAACGGCTGCATCGCCAGAACCCGGATTATTATCTGGTCTATCCGAAAATCCTTAAAGACATGGGTATTGCCACCATCCGGGTAGGGGATGTCCAGGGGGGCCGTGAGCATATCCTCCATTATCTCAATATCCGTGAACAGGACCAGGTCGATGGTGAGGCCTATTTTGAGGTGGCGGAAAGTTTTCTGCAGGATGGCATGGTGGATGGGGCCCGCATTTTTTATGAACTTGTGGTGGCCAAGGCTGATCCTGGGGACAAATATACGATCTTAAGTAAATTTCGTCTGGCCCAGTATGGCGCTTTCAACATTGATACGATGTCGGCAAAGGAGCGATTGGCATTTTTTAAGAGAGATGACGACAGGCCTTTTCAGGAGGTGCTCGACAACCTCTATCGCGATCCGCTGGCCCAGGATGCCCGCTACTCCTTGTTCCTGCGCTATCTTGAGCGTCAGGAATGGGACCTTGCCTATAATCTGGGTAAGGCCTATCTTCGCCATAAGGCTAAGCCCAAGGAGCAGTTAGTGGTGGTGGAGGAGGAGCTTGGCAATATCCTCATTGGCAAAATAACAGGGCTGATCAAGGCGAAGAAATATGCCAATGTCCTCTCCCTCTACAAGAAAGAGTTCGCAACCATTGCTGCCTATAAAAAGGCGGATCTCCTGATGGTCATTGGTGAGGCGTATGAGCTTCAGAGCCTGTACGACCAGGCCTCTGTTATTTATTATCGGGCCCTTGGCCTGGAGATAGGAGAGGAGCAGAAGGCAAAACTCTACTTCCGGCGCGCCGAGGTGTATCTGGCCAATAATGATCTAAAGTCCGCCCAGAAACTTTTGAAATATCTGCGCCGCCTCTACCAGGATCAAGCCGCCATTGCCGAGGTGAACTGGTTAAGTGGCCGGCTGCGGGATATGCAGATGCGCCCCGGGGATGCCCTGGTGTTTTATAGGATGGCGGTTGAGTCAGGGGGGGGGCAGGACAAAAAAGGAATCTACGCGGCCGACTACCTGCACCATCTTTTTGCCCAGAACGATCTTGATCGGGTGGCAGACCTTGTTGCCATGTTCCACGACCAGCAGTGGCTGCCAGCCCAGCGCATCCAGTACTGGTATGGCCGTCTTGGTCTGGAGCTCTCCCAAAAAGGGGAGAAAAAGGCGGCTGCCGCTATCTATAAAAGGGCCCTGGCTGAAGGCCTGCCTGAAGATAGCCCTGAGGCCCAGCCCATCCATCTCCACCTGGGTGATTTGTTGATGGCCCAAAAGAGCCATAAGGAGGCCCTTGCCCATTACCGCCTGGCCCAGGCCGGTCAGGATAAGAGAGTGGCGCAGCTGGCCCAGGCCCGTCTCAATGGCTATCAGATCAGCGGGGCCATGGCTGAGGTTGAGGCAATGTTGTAATGAGTAACAGCACGGAAATATCCAGCAAAACCCTATCTCCAATGTCAGCAGCCTGTCCGGCGCCAGCCCCTTCATTTCTGTATTCTGAATCCTGACCACTCTACCCTATGACCACTTCCAGCAACAAAATACTCATCGTTGATGATGATCAGGATGTTCGGATAGGCCTGTTTGAGATCCTAAGTCATCGGAAATTTCAGGTGATGACGGCTGAGAACATCACCATGGCCCTGGAGATGGTGACAGGCAGTGAGCCTGACCTGGTCTTGACGGATTTGAAGATGCCAGACGGCAATGGCCTGGATCTGTTGAAAAAGCTCAAGGTTCAGGTCCCTGATCTGCCGGTCATCCTTGTCACGGGCCATGCCTCGGTGGATACGGCGGTTGAGGCCATGCGCCTGGGGGCCCACGATTATATCATCAAGCCCTTCCAGCGGGAGGCTGTTCTGGAGGCGGTGGATATGGCCCTGCGCAGTCAGCGCCTTACCCCGGTGACCAGCGCCCTGACGGCAGCCCGACGCAAGAGGGGAGGGGGGCAGGACAGGCCCATTGTCGGCAATGCGGAGAGCCTGCGAAAAATCATGATCAGGGCCAAGACCGTGGCGTCGAGTAAGGCCACGGTTCTGATCCTCGGCGCCTCTGGAACCGGCAAGGAGGTTTTTGCCCGCTATATTCATAATGAAAGCGATCGCCGCCATGGCCCCTTTGTGGCCTTGAACTGTGCCGCCCTGCCGGAGGGGCTGCTGGAGAGTGAGCTCTTTGGTCATGAAAAAGGGGCCTTTACCGGTGCTGTGGTGGCCAAGAAGGGTAAGTTCGAGCTTGCCAGCGGTGGCACTCTGCTCCTTGATGAGATTGGTGAGGTGCCAATCCATCTCCAGGCCAAGCTCTTAAGGGTGCTCCAGGAGGAAGAGGTGGACCGCCTCGGTGGCAGTATGCCGGTGAAGGTTGATGTCCATGTGGTGGCCAGCACCAACAGGGACCTTGCTGAGATGGTCAAGGAGGGGACTTTTCGCCAGGACCTCTTCTATCGCCTCAATGTTATTCCCCTTCGTCTGCCGTCACTGGCCCAGAGACCTAGTGACATTCCCCTGCTGGCCCAGTATTTCCTGGAAAAGTTTTCCAGCCAATACAATAAGGAGCTCAAAAAGTTTTCCGAGCCGGTGCGCCGATATTTTCTTGACCATGACTGGCCTGGTAATGTCAGGGAGCTGGAAAATCTGGTGGAACGCGCCGTGCTTCTCAGCCAGGAAGGGGCCTATGTCCTGGAGGATTTCCTGGATGAGGTCGTCCCTGAGTCCTCGGCTGATTCCCCTGTTCCCCAATGGCAGGTTCCTGAACCCTCTTGCCATGGCAACGATGCCCAGGATATCCAGACCTGCACCCATGACGGTGGTATTATGCCGTTGAAGGATGTAGAGCGTCAAATGATCCTACATGCCCTCCAAAAAACTGACAATAATCGTACCCATGCGGCCAAGATGCTCGGCATCTCTGTGCGTACCCTGCGTAATAAATTGCATGAGTATCGTACCAAGGGGATCTTGGCCTAGTTTTATTTTTGTTTGTCTTTTTAGGTAGTTATCCTGTTGTTTCCTCCCTCTTTTCCTCGTCTTCTGCCGGGTGTGTCATTTTATTGGCCCTCTTTCAGGGGGTGTCCTCTGTAGCGGCACAATCTTTGCAAAACATTTTGCAGGTGCAAATTTTGCCCTTTAATCGTTTACGAAAACCCAGGCCCTAAGGCCTGGGTATTTATGAAAGAGGAAGAGACAAATGCCCATAAATCAGCTGTTCGGCGGCAACCTCCCTGTCCTGGAGCAGGCCATAGGCCTCCGTTATGAGAGGCAGGGGCTTATCCAGTCAAATATCGCCAACCTGGAAACGCCGGGCTATACCAGCCAGGATTTTCCCTTTGCCAGGGTCATGCAAACGGCCATCCAGGGGAATGGCAGCCTCAGTAAGACACATGCCGGACATATGGACCTTGATCCGGTGGATGCCGGGATAAGTCGTCAGTTTTCCAAGGAAAAAAGGCCGGTGGATCTTGATGAGGAGATGATCAAACTCACCGAAAACCAGCTCATGTATGAGATTGCCGCCAAGATCATAGGTAAAAAATTTAGCGGCTTGAAATATGCCATTGATGAAGGGGGCAAATAATGGACATCCTGACAGCGCTAAAGATTAGTGGCTCCGGACTCAAAGCGGAAAGGGCCCGCCTCAACGTGACGGCCATGAACCTGGCCAATGCCAATACCACCCGGACCATGGAGGGTGGCCCCTACAGGGCAAAATCCGTTGTTTTCGGGTCCAGGCCGGTGGAAAATTTCAGTGACACCTTGAACTCCAGCCAGTCTAAGTTGCGGAAGGTCGAGGTCGTGCAGGTCGTTGAGGATAATAAACCCTTTAAGGAGGTGTATGACCCCTCCCATCCTGATGCGGATGCCAATGGCATTGTTCAGTTTCCCAATGTTGATACTGCCGAGCAGATGGTGGACATGATCAGTGCCAAGCGGGGCTATGAGGCCAATGTCACCGCCATCGACGCCGTGAAGAGTATGGCCTTAAAGGCCTTGGAAATCAGCCGCTAACAGGGCGCCTAACCTTATTTGAGGAAGAACCACCATGAAGATATTACCCCTTGGCCAGATTCAGCAGCCCTTGGATATTGACAAGACAACGAATGGTGCGGCCGCCAGCACCGGTTTTGGTGATGTGCTTAAGAAATCCCTGGACAGCGTCAACGCCAATATCCAGGAGGCCAGTAAGATGTCAGAGGGGCTGGTCACGGGTCAGCATTCCAATATCCATGAGACCATGATTGCCATGGAAAAATCCACGGTTTCCTTTCGCATGCTGACCAAGGTTCAACAGAAGGTCATCAGCGCCTATCAGGATGTCATGCGGATGCAGGTATGATGGGAGGGTTTCCGGTGGCCCAGCGTTGCCGTCATGGGCAACTGCGGTGGCCCATAGATTGCTGTGAAACTAAAAAAAAAGTTAGGCCTGGGAATCTTGGCGTAACTCCTAACGAAAACAAGTAACAAATAAAAATTATGGCTGATGCAAAAGATGTTTTCCGACAGGGACTCGATGTCCTGAAGAGTCTCACCCTTATGCAGAAGATCATTGCCGGTCTTGTGGTGGCAGTGGTTCTCTTTGGCCTCTTGAGCTTGACCTTTGTCGGCAGTAAGCCCGCCATGCAGGTCCTTTACGCCAATCTGAACAGTGGTGATGCAGGGGATATTGTTGCCCAGCTCAAGGAGCAGCGAATTCCATACCGGCTCACGGAAAATGGCACAGCCATTCTCGTGGACCAGGGTAATGTTTACGAAACAAGGCTCGCCATGGCTGCCGATGGTCTGCCCAGGGGTGGAGGGGTTGGCTTTGAGATTTTTGATAAGACCAGCCTCGGCACCACGGATTTTGTCCAGAGATTGAATTATCATCGGGCCCTGCAGGGGGAATTGGCGCGGACCATCAGCCAGTTTGACAAGATTAAGTCGGCCCGGGTCCATGTGGCCCAGCCCAAGGAATCGGTGTTTGTTGAAGACACCCTGCCTCCCACCGCATCTATCAGCGTTTCCATGGCAGGTCGCGGCAAACTCTCAAAGCAGGAGATCAAGGCCATTGTCAATCTTGTCGGCAGCGCTATTCCCGGACTCAAGGATTCTAATATCACCCTGGTGGATACCACGGGGCATCTCCTCTTCCGCAAGGAAGGGGATGAGGATTCCCTGCTTTCCGCCACCCAGATTGAATATCAGCAGAGGGTGGAGCGTACTCTGCGCAGTAAGCTGGAAACCATGTTCGAGGAGGTGGTTGGGGTTGAGAAGGTTATTGCCCGGGTGAGTGCTGATATTGATTTCAACCACGTTGATGTCTCGGAAGAGGTGTTTGACCCCGAGGCCCAGGTGGTTCGTAGTGAACAGGTCCTCACTGAGCGCGATGGTTCCCTTGATGTCCAGGAGGGTATTCCCGGGGTCAAGGGCCAGCTTGCCACCTACACCGAGGCTGGCGAAACAGGGGGCGCCGGTTCTGGCTTTAGGCGGGACAATATCACCCGTAATTATGAGGTCAGTAAAAAGGTGACCAGGACCAAGACTGCCATTGGTCAGGTGCGGAAACTGTCGGTGGCAATCATGGTGGATGGTACTTATAATAAGACAGAGAAGGATGGCAAGATGGTCAAGGAGTACCAGGCCCGCAGCGACCAGGAGCTTGCCACCTTTATGAAGATGGCCAAAAATACCGTGGGCTATGATCCGGAGCGGGGTGACAAGGTTGAGGTGGTCTCCATGCCTTTTTACCTGTCAAGCTATGTGGAACCCGCCCCTGATGTGCTTGAGCAGTATCAAGGCCTGCTGAATCAACTGGCCTTGCCAGTGGTGCTCCTCTTGGTGGCGGTTTGTTTTTTCATGTTTGTTATTAGGCCCTTCTTTCGCCTCATGGCAAACCAGCATATTGCTGACCATCGTGCCGCTGATCAGGCTGCACAGGAGCTGGTGGCAGCGGAGAGCCCTGAAGACCTGACCCTGACCCCCCTTGGTATGACGGATAAGGAACGTATCTATAAACTTGCCCAATCTGATCCTGATCGGGCTGCAGATCTTGTCCGCCGCTGGCTGCGCGCGGAGATGTAAAAGAAATGGCAAAATTAAAAGACAGTGCAACGGATAATCTCACGGGCCCTGAAAAGGCGGCTATCTTTCTTTTGACCCTGGGAGAGGATTACGCCTCCGAGGTCTTCAAGCGTCTCGACGATGAAGAAATCCGTGCTGTCGGCCGGCAGATGGCCAAGGTTGACCGGGTGGACAAGGAAGATGTCGCGTCACTCCTTGCTGAGTTTAAGGGCGATGAGGGCGGCGGCGATATCTTTCTGTCCGGCGATGATATGCTGGAATCGGTCCTGCGCCGTACCCTCACCGTTGATAAGGCCGGCGAGATTCTTGAGGATATCCGTTCCGACTGGCGCCTCACCCTTTTTCAAAAGGCCCGCAAGCTTGATCCCAAGGTCCTTGTCAATTTCCTGCGTAACGAACATCCCCAAACCGTTGCCCTGCTTCTGTCGGTTCTCGAAAACAACCAGGCTGCCACCATCCTTGCTGAACTCAAGGAGGATATCCAGGTGGAGGTAGTCATGCGCATGGCAGAGCTTGATAAGGTGAGTCCTGATGTCCTGGTTGAAATTGATCGCGTTCTCCAGGAGGAACTTCTCTCGGTTGAAGGCATGGAGGGCCAGCGTCTCGGCGGCGTGGAGGCGGTGGCTGAGATTCTCAATAATGCCGATCGTGGCCTGGAGGCCCAGATCCTTGAAGGTGTTGAGGAGCAACGTGAGGCTCTGGCCGAGGAGATCAGGCGGCTCATGTTTGTCTTTGAGGATTTGTTTGGCGTGGATGATCGCGGTATCATGGCGATTCTCAAGGAGGTTTCCACCGATGATCTTAAACTGGCCTTAAAGACCGCCTCTGATGAGCTCAAGGATAAGATTTTCGGTAATATGTCCCAGCGCGCCGTGGAAATGCTCAAGGAGGATATGGAAATTATGGGACCCACCCGTATTAAGGATGTGGAGGCAGCCCAGCAGGCCATAATTAAGATTGCCAAGCGCCTGGAGCAGGAAGGCAAGGTCCAGCTCGCTGCCGGTGGCGGAGGGGAGGACGAGTTTGTCTAGCATCGTCGAGTTCAAAGACCTGAAGGTGGTTGATGACGAGGAGAACTTCGTCTCCTATG
>JAUVQZ010000113.1 GCA_030597865.1 Pseudomonadota bacterium
CCCAAGCGTCTCAAAAAATCAACAAGCATCATTAAGGGTGATGGGCCGTTGGTAAGGGCGAAAGAGGCTGTTCCGGCCTCAGGCCAAGAAGAGGCAGCCTTTGTTGATTTTGGTCAGCAGCAGGAAGAGGAGCTGCTTCAGGCAGCAGAGGTGCAGGTCAAACCTGAAATTGCTGAGGATGTCCCTGTCCCTGACCTGCCGGACGAGGGCAGCCCTGCTGATGCTGTTTTGGATGAAAGGCCGGTTCAGGTAGAGGAAGATGTTGAAGAGGTTCCTTTTCTCAAGGAGCCAGATGAACAGGGTGGCAAGGAGCAGCCTTTTGCCGTACTGGAAGACGAAACCGCCGCCCTATATGATGAGGAGGCGGCTGCCGAGGCTGAAAAGATTTTTCAGGAGGCTGATACGTTGCCGGACCCTCCTCCTGTCCCGCCTGGGAAGAAAGACGTCCCAGTGGAGCCTGATTCGCCTCTGGAGCAAGGGGATAAGGGGAAGGGGGTTGGGGAGGTCGACACCAAACCATGCCCCGAATGTGGTAGGCCGATGATCCGTAAGGGTGACCGGTTTGGTGAGTACTGGGCCTGCACAGGTATGCCGGCCTGCCGATATACTGAAGGAGCCAGCAAAGAGGATGATAAGGAGTCCCTTTCATGCCCCCTTTGCCAGCAGGGGAAGTTGGTGATCAAACGTACGCCCACTGGCAAGGATATGTATGTCTGCCCCCGCAAGGCCTGCGAGTTTATGGCCTGGTCCAGGCCCCATGCCATCCATTGTCCTCTGTGCAGCTCGCCGTTTTTGGTGGAAAAGAAGAGGCTGAGTGGCGATATGGTTCTCAGATGTCCGAAGGCAGGGTGTAACTATTCCCAGGGCATGACAGGCAGTGAAGGGGGCGAGGCGCCGGTCAAGAAGAAAAAGGTGGTTGTCCGCCGCAAAAAGGGCAGTGGGGGGGGCAAGCGCAGGGTGGTGGTGCGCCGGAAGAGGTGAGAGTGGAGGCCAGGTGCATATGATTTAGCCACGGAATCCACGGAAAAACACGGAAGAAAACCTTTTTTTGTTTTTCCGTGCCTTCCGTGGATTCCGTGGCTAAAACTTTTTAGTGGACAGCTCCGGTGGTGCTTACTGGTGGATCTTTTTTAAGAGCCAGGCCATGTTTTCGCCCAAAATGCGCATGGTCTCCATGCCTTCCTTGTCATCCTTGACGTCGCCGGGCTTCAGGCCCACTCCCATATTCCAGTAGCTTGAGCTGGGGATGATCATTTCAGAGATGGTGAAGAGATGGTTTATGGTGTCAAAGGCATTTATTGAGCCGGCCCGGCGCATGGCCACTACTCCTGCCCCCACCTTACGTTTAAAGAGACTGTCGTTGACCCGGCATACAAAACCGGCCCGGTCGATCAGGGCCTTGATCTCGGTGGATACCGTGGCAAAATAGGTGGGGGAGCCCAGCAGAATACCGTCGGCCTCAATCATCTTGGCGATATATTCGTTCATGTTGTCATCATCATTGGCGCAGCGCTGGTTCTTCTCCTTGGCGCATTTCATGCAGGCCGTGCAGCCCTGGAGCAGTTGGCCGCCAAGCTGGATGGTCTCGGTCTCAATACCCTCCTTCTCCAGTTCAGCAAGGACGGCCTGGATGAGGATGGATGTGTTGCCTGTCTTGCGGGGACTGCCGTTAAATGCGAGGACCTTCATGGGTTTCTCCTTTGGTTGATTGGTCTATAGCTTGCAAAAGGTATACATAGCAAAGCAGTTTTTTTTTGCCACGGAATCCACGGAAAACACGGAAGAAAATCTATTTTTGCTTTCCGTGTCTTCAGTGGATTCCGTGGCAAAACCTTACCTGAAGATTAAAACTGTACCGCTACACTAGTGGACACCCAGCATATAGAGGTTGCCGGGGATCCATTCGCCTTTCTCCTTGCGGATATTGGCTGCAGTGACATTTATCACGGTGAAGCCGCTCACCTGGGCCAGGTTTCTGATATAGGATTCGGCGTGGCCGTAGCGGCCCGTGTTTTTCAGGCAGAAGTCCTGGCTGGTAAGCTCCGTTGAAAAGAGGAAGAGGGCATCTGGAGCGGCCCTTTCTCTTACCAATGCAAAGATCTCGCTGAGATCACCTATATAGACGAAAACATCGGCGGCCAGAAAGAGGTCAAAAGAGTCTCGGCAATCCTGTAAAAAAGAGCAGATATCTGTTTCATGGAGGTGAGCGTACAGGTTTTTGGGGGCGGCCAAGGCAAGCATCTTGGGCGAGAGGTCAAGGCCGATCAGGGTATCGGTCAGATCCTGAAAGGCCTCGCCTGACAGTCCGGTGCCGCAGCCCATGTCAAGGGCGGTGGGGAAACGGCGGTTCTCCTGGCTGGTGAGCATCTCCCTGAGCAGGGCAGGGGTGGTGTAGCCCAGCTTGGCCACCAGGCTGTCGTCATAATGGTCGGAAAAGCTGTCAAAGACGTCACGGATATAGGCATCCGGGGCCGTGGCCGTGGTCTCACCGCTCAGCGCTGCCAGCATATGACCGGCCATGGTGGCGTTATGGTCAAGGGCGATGAGTTTCTTGTAGGTGGTGATGGCCTTGTCGCTTTCGCCTTCGCGGTGATAGAGGTAGCCCAGGTTGTTAAGGGCCTGGGCGTGGTCGGCGTTGTTCTTGATCGTTTCTTCAAAAAAACGGATGCTGTCCGCTGGTTGATTCATGTCCTTGTAGAGTACGCCCATATTGTACAGGGCGTCTTGGTCGCCAGGGCTGAGGGCCAGCACCTGTTGGTAGCAGGCCAAGGCCCTGTCGACTTGCTGTAGTTTTTTCCAGGTCAGGGCCAGGTTGAAGAGGGCGTCGCCATCATCAGGGCAGAGGCGGGTCGCCTCTTCATAGGCCTGGGCCGCCTTGGAATAGTCGCCCTGCTCAAAGAAAATAACCCCCAAATTATAATGGGCCGGGGCTGCCTCCGGGGCCAGGGTTACGGTGCGGCTGAACCAGTGGGTGGCATCATCAAGCTGCCCCTGTTCAAAATAGAGGAGGGCCAGGAGGTAGCAGAGTTGCGGATTGTCCGGTTCGGCAGCGAGCATGTCTTGGTAGCCGGCCAGGGCCTGCTTAAAATCGCCATTCTGGTGGGATTGGCGGGTCTGGTTGAAAAGTGTCATGGCTATTATTACTGGAGTTGTCAGGGGTATACGATAATGCCTCGCAGATACATTATCGAGTGAATGGGGAGAGTCAAACCGTCCTTTGGCAGGCTCAGGGGGCAGTCTTTCGACACGCTCAGGACATAGCGTGGTTTGAACTCCCACACCCTGCACATGCCCGCCCGTTGAGCCTGCGGTGTCCTGAGCCTGTCGAAGGGTCGAAACGCCTTGGCTAAACTGGGGGGGTCTTCTTGGTGCAAAACTTTTAGTAGGTTTTTGTCATTTGATGGCGGCAATATAGCTGCGTAGCTCCTTGGCCAGGTCGCGGTTGTCAAGGAGCAGGCTTATCTCATGGTTAAAGGCCAGGGCAGAGTGTGAGAAGTTGTGACTGCCCACAAAGCTGAAGCGGTTGTCAATGATGACCATTTTGGTGTGGGTGGTTTTTTTGACAGAGTCGAAGCGGACCTTGACCTTGTTTTTCCGGAGTTTGGCTGCGACCCGTTGGTTTTCGGCATTGATGGAGTCGCTATAGCCTGAGTTTTCCAGAACAACCTGCACCTGCACTCCCCGTTTCCTGGCCCTGATCAGTTCATCGACAAGCAGGGCTGGCCTGTTGTTCTTTGACTTGGTGGTTTTGAAGAGGAACATGGCCACATCAATGTGCTGACGGGCTGTTTTGACGAAATTGATCAGCACAGGGAAATAGTGATCGTCGGCGAGCAGCATGATCTGGCCGTTGGCCAGGGCAAAGGTCTGTACCCCTGCCCCTGTGCCTGGCCGGTTGGTGAGGGTGATGTGGGGCTGCACCGCCTCCACGGATTTGGGGCCGATGGACTCAACATCAAGGAGATCCTCGGCATGGTGGAAAGGGCCATGCTGGTCCCTATGCCTGATAATGGCCTGGGCCCGGGCCGTGCCAATATAGGGCAGGGAGGTGAGTTCCTGCTCGGTGGCCGTGTTGATGTTGATCTGGCCGGCAAGGACTAGGGGTGGGGCAAGGATGAGGGCTGAAGGATGAAGGATGAAGAGGGCGAAGGCTAAGATAAGGCGCCGGGCAAGCAATCTACACCATTTTTCATCCTTTTTATGCGCGTCAGGGTGCATAGTTCAACCTTCATCCTTCTATTTGTTTGGCCACCAATGGGGCTCCATGCGGGTGATGACGTTGAAACCGCCGCCCAGGACCAGGGTGTTGGTGATGCCCACGGAGTCGAGAAATATCTGGACCTCGTAGGAGCGCGTACCGGCATCACAGATGATGATCAGGGTCTTGTCCGTGGCCAGTGTGTCATACTGGGTCCGGACATTGTCATAGGCAAGCTCTGACCAGGCCTTACCGAATTTCTCCATAAAGGGTTTGACCTCGGCAGGATGGCGGATGTCCAGGGCCAGCCAGTCGGGCTGGCTGGAAAAATCGTCCATCCAGGCCAGAAAGTCAGGGATGGAGACATTGCGTTGCCTGTTCATCTGCATATTGTCGGCCACGTTGGCGGCGGCATTGAGGGCATCCAGGGCCGTGGCAAAGGGCGGGGCATAGGCCATCTCGCAGAGGCTGAAATCATCAATGGTGCCGCCCTTGCCAATGAGGGCGGCGGCCGCATCAATACGGGCCAGGACCGCGTCGGTCATGGGGCCGAAACCCTGGACGCCCAGGACCCGTCTGGTCCGGCGGTCAAAGACCATCTGTAGGGGGATCTTGGCCTCGGTGGGGAAGAAATGGGCCCGGTCAGAGGGGGCGGTGATGGCGGCATCAGCATCAAAACCAGCGGCCCGGGCCGATTCCAGGGAGAGGCCGGTGGCGCCGATGCAGCGCTCCAAGGCCTTCATTATAAAAGAACCCATGGCGCCCGGGTAGGTGGAGGGGATGCCAGCCAGGTTATCGCCCACAATGCGGCCCTCGCGGTTGGCCAGTGAGCCCAGGGGGGCCATGAATTTCTGGCCGGAGACCATGTGGGTGACCTCAATACAGTCACCGGCGGAGTAGATATCGGGATCCGAGGTCTGGAGGCGGTCGTTGACCACAATGCCAAAGGGCGAGACGAGCAGACCTGCCTCTTCTGCCAGCTGGCTGCGGGGCCGGACACCGGTGGCCATGATGACGATATCCGTCTCAATGGTACGGTTGGCGGTCACCACCTTGCAGGCCCGGCCGTCATCACCGGCGATGATTTCAGAGGCGCCTTCGTTGGTGAAGATGTTGACGCCCATGGACTCCATATGCCTTTCCAGCATGGTGGAGAACCAGGGGTCGATGATCCGGGGCAGGAGCTGGGGCATGAATTCAATCACCGAGGCCTCGGCGCCCCAGAGATCGGCAAAGGCCTCGGCCATTTCCAGGCCAATGGCGCCGCCACCGATGATAACGGCCTTGCCGATTTTGCCCGTGGCCAACTGCTGTTTGATCTCAATGGCCTTGTGTAGGTCACTGATGGAGTAGACGCCTGGGAGGTCGGCACCGGGGATGGGCAGGACAAAGGGCTGGCTGCCCGTGGTGATCACCAGCTTGTCGTAGGGGATGCTGTCCTTGGCGCCGCTGGTGACATTCTCAACCTCAAGGATCTTGTCCTTGCGGTTGATGGCAGTGGCCCGAGTCAGGGTGCGGACATTGACCCCCTTGGCGCGCAGGAAGAAGTCTTCGTTTCTGGTCATGTGAAAGCTGGTCTTGCGCAACTCGTCCTCGTCCGCCACATCACCAGAGACATAATAGGGAATACCGCAGCCGCCGTAGGAGATCAGGCTGTCCTGGTCGACAATGGTAATCTCTGCATCCGGCATCAGCCGTTTGGCACGACATGCTGTTTTTGGTCCGGCGGCAACGGCGCCGACAATAACAATTTTCTCTCCCATGTTCCTGTCCCTCCGAAGGTGTAAAGAATATATTTGAAAAAGTACCGTGAAAACAAGGTATAAAACAAAAACGCCATCAAGCAGGGCTGACAGCCCGAAAAAAGGCCTTTTTCAAGGCTGCTTACGGCCTGAAAATCATCAGGACGTGAACAATATCGCGATTAGAGGAGCCTGTCAATGTTAGGGGTGAGGAATATTAGGGAATCCTTAAATTCTTCCTTGACAAGGGGGGTGGGCAGACATATATATGAGCATATGCACAAAATTTTTTGCGGGTTGGCCCGGGGTAAGGGGGCTTAGCATATTTCAAATTTATGTAGCGGAGGGGTGTCCATGAACAGGAATGAAGATCTTTATGTGACTGAGAGTGCCAAGGGTGTTGGCCAATTTGCGGCGGATTTTTCAGCAATCGTTAAGGCCAATGATTTCGTGGTTAATAATAGTGAAACCATGGACATGCAGAAAACCTTCCGGGCCCATGGGGGTGAGGTCAGTGATGATTTTGACCTGCACATGATGCAGATATGCAAGCCCACCAAGGCGGATAAGAGCCTTACTGCGAATCCTGAACGGGCCATCCTGATGCCCAAGTTTGTCATGGTGTTCTCCAGGGACGGTAAGACCCAGATCCGTTATCTGAGCTACAGTAACGCTGATATCCTTGAGCTTGTTCGTGATGACCCCAAGTTTGTCGAGTCTGTTGGTCAGACCTTTACCAAGATCCGCTCCATGATTGATGAGGCGAAATAAAAAAAGGTTGGCAGCGGTCAGTTGTACGTTGACCAGTGAAATGTCTTAGCCGCGTCAACTCTGAACTGACGCACCTTATTTGCCTTGACTGCCAACTTTGATAAGGGGTTGATTATGTGGAAACTGCTTATAAAAATTAATAAGAATCTGACCTATGCCATCCCGGCCCTGATGGTGGCAGGCTTTTGTTTTGGCGCCTATGTTGATCCGGACCTGGTGCAAAAGCTGAAGTCGTGGATTATGCCCATGACCTTTCTCATGGTCTATCCCATGATGGTCACCCTGAATATCAAACATCTGCAGCAGGGCCTGAAAAACGTCAGGCTCCAGGTCTTGACCCAGGTCATTAACTTCGGGCTGATTCCCTTTGTGGCCTATGGCCTGGGGCTCTGGTTTTTCCCTGATCAGCCCTATATGGCCCTGGGACTTCTTCTTGCCTCCCTGCTACCCACCAGTGGCATGACCATCTCCTGGACCGGTTTTGCCAAGGGCAATATGGGAGCGGCCATCAATATGACGGTCATTGGCCTGACCCTGGGTTCATTGGCAACACCATTTTATGTCAAGGCATTGTTGGGGGCCAAGGTTGATGTCAATGTCATGCTGGTCGTTAAGCAGATTGTCATCATTGTCTTTATCCCCATGCTTCTGGGCTATCTAACGAGGACGGCCCTGCTGAAAAAATACTCCATGCCGGAGTTTAAGAAAAAGATAGCGCCCCGTTTCCCGGCCCTGTCCACCATTGGTGTCCTTGGTATCGTCTTTGTGGCCATGGCCCTCAAGGCCAAAACAGTGATGGCCAACCCGGCAATCATCGGCGTTATCTTGCTGCCGGTGCTGATCATCTATGTCCTGAACTTTTCGCTGTCCACCATGGTCGGTAAGTTCATGTTTAAACGGGGGGATGCCATTGCCCTGGTCTATGGCACGGTCATGCGTAACCTCTCCATTGCCTTGGCCATTGCCATCAATGCCTTTGGGGAGGCCGGCGCTAATGCCGCCCTGGTTATTGCCCTGTCCTATATTGTCCAGGTGCAGTCTGCGGCCTGGTATGTGAAATTAACAGATCCGATTTTCGGACCACCGCCTGAAGAGGCATAGAATTTTAGAGAGGTATTTCCTGTGAGTGTAATCAAGGTAGTAGTGCCATCAAATAGTCCCGGCGGCATGGCCGCAGAAAGATCAGAACATTTTGGCCATTGTGATGTATTTACTGTGGTGACGGTGAACAACGGTGAGGTTGACAGCGTTGAAACCAAGGAGCAGGTTGAACATGGCGCGGGCGGCTGTATGGTGCCGGTGCAAACCTTAAAGGATTTTGGCGCCCATTCCATAGTGGTGGGAGGCATTGGCGCCCGCCCCCTGGCAGGTTTTGCCGAGGTGGGTATTGAGGTCTATTTTGCCCCCCGGGAGCAGATCCGCACCGTTGAAGAGGTGGTGGCGGCCTTCCTAGCGGGCAACCTGCCAATCATGCAGCCTAGTCAGTCCTGCAAAGGTGGTGGGGGTTGCCATCATTAAAAGATAGTTGTCAGTTTGCAGTCGAAGTCTCCCTTCGGTCGCTTATCTGGCCGAATTCAGTAACTGCAGGCTGACCGCTGTCTACTGACCGCTGTCAGTAAGAATAAGGGCCTCACCATTAACAATGGCTGAGGCCATTTTTTTTCTGGCCGTGGTCAGGATTCTCTGCACGGTTCCCCGCGACACCCCCATCTGCTTACCAGCCTGCTCCTGGGTAAGCCCCTCCAGATCACAGAGGCGTAATGCCTCCACCTCATCGTAATAAAGGTCCACCTGCTTTAATTCAGACATGGGCAGGCGGGTGGGTTTAAAGGCCTTGCCGCAGACAATTCCTTCGCATAAACGTGTTTTTTTGGGACGTGCCATGGTGATGAAATCTTGGTGTTATCTTAAGGGGAGGAAGTATCGACAATAAATGGGTGTGAAAATGGAGCCATAAACGTGGATTACCAATAGTAATCCTATAGGTAATAGATGCGTAAAAATATTAAAATAAAAAATGGTAAAATGTTCATTTGAATAATGGGATAATGTTGCTTTGTCATGCTGTGTAACCGGTTGTATTTCTGTGATCTTTGCCTGGTGAGTAGGGGTGGTTAGGGCTGTAAGATTTTGGTTGACAAAAAAAGGTGCGAGGGATAAGTTCTCAAAACTGAATTTCTATTCAGAAATAGTTTTTTCTCATTGGTGCGGGTTTTATGGTCGTATTGGCCTGAAGATTCGTACCGGTGAATAGATGTATAGGCTTTTTTATATTAAAGATCCTTAAGGAGGAAACGAGAAAATGCCAAAGCATGATACGCCCTTATTGGACGAGCTCGAGAGTGGCCCATGGCCTTCGTTTGTAACTGACCTCAAGCGTCAGGCGGAGACC
>JAUVQZ010000167.1 GCA_030597865.1 Pseudomonadota bacterium
CTCACCTCATTGACCCGGCCCTGGTTATAAATCTTGATAATATCTGCCAACTCAACCAGCATCAGATCACCCTCGCAAGGCAGAATCAGTGGCAACTGAGGCACAGCGCCAGGCCGGAATAACCGTGGCTGCCAAATAGGGCAACACGGACAGGGCAAAGAGCAGCAAAAGATCGGCGCCACCCACGGCCGGAGTAAAACTCAAACCGGGCCGCAATACGGACCAGCCCATCATCACCGAGCGAAAGAGCTGGGCCTGGAAATAGCCGATATGGACATAGGCCAGGATTGTCCCACAGGCAAAGGCGGCCAGGGCCATGACAAAACTCTCCCAAAAGCGGACCATAAGGACATCCGGGGTTTGCCAGCCAAGAATTTTCAGAATCGATATTTCCCGGCGCTCTTCCGGCGACATACCAGACGCCTTGTCCCAGGCCAGGATAATAAAGGCAGCCAGGGCGCTCAAGAGACATATGGCCGCAAAACCGGAACGCCAGCTAAAAACCGCCTGGTATGTCTTGAGAATCTGGGGCCGGGTAACCACCCTGGTGCCGGGCAGGGTCTCAGAAATTTTCCTGGCAATGGTGGCTATCTCCATGGGATTTACCACCTCAACCAGGAGATCAGTGGCCACCCCGGCATCCAGGCCAAAGAGATCACGGCCATCATCAAGAGTGGTAATGACCAGGTCATAGGTGAGGATATTGCTTTCCGGTGCAAAGATGCCCCTCACGGCAAAGGACTTCAGGGTAAGGTCGGGTCGAAAAAAAGAAAAGCTGCGCCGGTTGCCAAGGTCAAGGTCCTGCAAAACCCCTTGACCGATAACGGCCCCGCCGCCTTCACCTTCAACCCAAAAACCTCCCTCCCCAAGGGTCTCCTGGCCAAGCTTGGGCACATGGGGCAGGGCCATCACGGTTATATTTGAACCGGTCACCTCGTTAAACGTATAGCCCCACACCCGCTCCACAACCTTTCTCACCCCAAAGATGCCCTTAATCTTATCAGCATAGGCAACGGGAATTGATTCCTGGCGACCGGCAACCATGCGCTGGACGGTAATTTCCGGGGCGTGGCGCAGGCCTGTCTGGGCAGAATCCAGCAGGGAACCTGTCAAGAACTGGAAAGAGGCCAACAGTGAGATGACCAGGGTAAAGACGAAAAAAACGCTGAAATTCTTACCCCTGCGGCGCCAGAGGGATGAGAGGGCATAGTCGAGGATATTGAGCTGCTTTTCGAAATATTCCCTCATGGCGGCGCCCAAAAGAGGCCGCTGGGAAAATAATCCAGGGCCTGGGGATAATCCATAAAGGGGGCCAGGTCATCAGTCAGGGCAGGATGCCTGGTATACCGGGCCTCTGTGGCCAGACATAGATCGGTGAGGCCAAGCTGGCTGGTCAGGGTGTCGTGCATTGCCCGGGCCTCCACATCCGCAGAGGCCGATTGGCGGCCCTGGCTGATCAAAATAAGGACAATACTTGCCAGGACCAAACAGAAAAGGGCCAGAAAGGTGGCTGGACGTATCGTGGATGCGGAAGAAGACAAGGTTACCCCCCTGCTATTCCATCTTCATTTTCATCTTTTTCATCTTCATCCCCCGGCGCATGGATTCCACCTTCTCAGAGGTGATATCAGTGAAGGCGAGGATGGCAGTTCCGTGATGGTCCTTAACAAAGGATTGAGCGGCCTCCAGACTGGCAAAGGGGATAAACTCATGGCCCATGGGGCCATGAACATCGCTGCCAACAACATAATGGGCCTTTCTGCCATCGAGCCATTTAAGGGTGTAGTAATCCTTCACCCAGATATCCTTGGGGGCATTGGCCCTATATTTGGCGGGATTAAAATAGAGGACCATCATATCCTTGACCCCGTCAAAGAAAAAGACTTGGCCATCGGTGCTCTGGATCTGGCTGAGCCAGTTTGGATATTTGGCAACAAACATACCGCAAACCTGGCAACGACTTTCTCTAGGGACCTTATCAAGGGGTTGGGCAAAGGCGATGGCGGAAGAGGCCATAAGGGCCAGGATTAATGTCACCAAGATGCTCTTAAGATTATTCATTTACTGTAAATCCCCCTGGAGTACGTCCAGAATTTCCTGCTCACTCACACCGCCAAGAATGGCGGCAACAATGGTGCTGTTTCTATCAATTATAATGGTCTGGGGCACAAGCCTGACCTGATAGGCCCGGGCAATATCGCCATTTTTATCCATGAGCACAGGGAAAGTAATGGCAAGATCAGCAACAAAGGCCTCGACCTGCTGCCTGTTTGACAAGGTGTTTATATAGGCGATCCCAAGACCCTTGTCGTGAAATTTGGCGTATATCTCATTGAAGACTGGCGTATCAGCCCGGCAAAACTTGCACTCTGTGGACCAGAATCGAATAATAACCGGTTTGCCGGCAAAGTCAGCAAGGGCAAAGGGCTTACCCTGGAGATCAACGCCAGCAAAATCTGGGGCAGGCCCACCCAACGCCACCTTTTCTGGCTTCTGGGGCTGTTCACAACCTGTGACAAAAACTAGAATAAGACAGAGTAGGAGGATTTTTTTCATAGGGCGGAGGTCTCACGTAACGATCCATTCTGCATGTCAAAAAAACGCGGTTTATCCTGATCCAGGGCCAGATCCTTATTATGGGTGACCACCAGGAAGGTGACACCCCGCTGGTTAAACTTTTTAAAAATGGCCAGAATTTCCTGCTCTGTCACCTCGTCAAGGTCACCCGTGGGTTCATCCGCCAGGATAATGGCCGGCCGGTTTATAAAGGAGCGGGCAATGGCAACGCGACGTTGCTGCCCCCCGGAAAGCTGGCCAGGCAGGTCATCCTGCCGGCCGCTAAGCCCGACCCGCTCCAGAAGCTCCAGGGCATATTGCCGGTCACCCTGGGGGTCGTTGGTAAAGGAGAGGGGCAGAAGAATATTCTCCAGGACCGTGAGGGTGGGTATAAGGCTTGCAAACTGAAAGATGAAGCCGATTCTCTTATTACGCATGACAGCAAGCTCACCATCTGTCTGCTGCCAGTTGTCGATATTATCAATACACACCGTGCCGCCATCCGGGTTGGTCAGGCCGCCGATAAGGGAGAGAAGCGTGGTCTTTCCTGAACCGGAATGACCAAGGATAACGACAAATTCCCCCCTTTCAACCCCAAAATCAACATGGTCCACTGCCGTCAAAATGGTCCCTTCAGACCTATAGGTTTTCAGCAGATCTTTACACTCAATATACATAGGAATTTTCCTGATTCCAGGCCAACGCATACAGCTTAGCCCGGGAATCATCTTTTCAACAAGAAGAGACAGGTTCTTTCTCTTTTTTCTCCTTGCAAATTTATAGCAATCCTTTATTTAATGAAACCATGCAGTGCGACAATTTGTCACATGGGTGCAGATTGTCGCACAAAGCATTTTTTCTGGCAAGATGATTTTAACGTGACAGGGGAAAAAAGAAAGCCTGTCCGTAACAAAAAATCATTTACCACTAAAGGGTATCTTGAATAATTAGATTTTTCGTTCAAGATCAAGGCATGCGAAAAAAATAAGCACAGGCATATGTTTGATATTCCGAGCATTATTTTTTGAGCATAACGCAGAGATTGGACGAAAAAGCAATTATTCAAGGCAGCCTAAAACAGGTCAGGATATCTCAATGTTGCCCATGCGGCACCCTGGCAGGGTTTCATTGTTCCAGATTTCAAATGCGACCGCAGACAAGATCGCGCCAACTCTCAAGCAAGGAGAAAAAATGAAGATTTCAAAAAAAGCATGGCTGAGCACCCTTACGGCCGGGGCCCTTACTGCTGGGATTGTCACCAGTAGTATGGCAGGTCAAACCTATGAGGCGACTTTCTATGTGGCTGGCATGGGCGGTCATTTTGCCAAGGCCGTATGTACCATTAATCCGGCGGCAGAAACCCCTATTCAGTGCAATGAACTGACCAAAATCGATATCGGCGACGGCGCCTCCCACCCGGTTCATGATGCCCGTATCGATTATAAAGACCGCAATACCATGTACTGGTCAACCTATAAGCTTGACCCTGCCACCGGCAAGACCCATGTCGGCAAAACAGACCTGCGTACCGGTGAAGTCATCCTGGACGTTGATGTGGCGACCCCTGAGCGGGTTCAGATTGCCAAAAAGATGTACTGCGCCTCAGGACAGACTGAAGATTACTTCATGCCCATCACCATGTCCAACCCTGCCTATATTGACATATTCGCCAAAAAAGATCTCCAGCTCAAGCACCGTGTCTTCCTGGAAGGTACTGAGGCTGACCCCAAGGTGCCCTATAAATACTTCCACGGCACCACCTCGCCTGACATGAGCAAGATGCTCATTACCATCAACGAGAGTGATTCCACCTCCCTCGCCAACTACGGCACCGGCGTTGGCAAGATGCATATGAAGATGCTCGACGCCAAGGCCCTTGAAAAGGGTGAGGTAAAACTCCTCTCCTCCGGCATTGCTGACGGCAATAAGAAAAAGACCATTTCCTTTAGGCAGTACTGGTCCAACGATTCCTCCATGATTGCCAATGCCACCGGCGACATCATGTACCTGATTGATGCCAATACCCTGGAAACCATTGATGCCGAGACCATGCCTGCCCTGGAAGAGACCCATGACGCCATGTTCACCCCGGATGATAAGTACATTATCGCCACCTCCAGAACAAAGGCCATCTTTGCCGAGGATTGCCAGGACCGCACCAAGCCTGGCCCAGATGAGTATTTAATGGACGGCCAACTCAAGCTCTATGATGTCAAGGCCAGGAAATTCATCGGCAAGGCCACCTCTGTATGCCTGGCCTGCCATGATGAAGAGCTCGGTGCTGGCGAGGACGGTGTCCATGCTGTACTCTGCGGTCTTGATGGAGAATACAAGAAGTAGAGCACCCTCAACACCATAAATGCAATGGAGAAAGGGGGATCTAAGCAAGATCCCCCTTTCTCCATTGGTCGTTTCAGGTATTTTTATGTCCAACCCCGGCCGCCTCCCCCTTCCCCTTGTTGCCTGGAAGGGTTTTTCCCGCAAATTATTCCGCAATATCGTCCTTGTTATTGCGGTGGCCCTCCTCGTGGCCCTTCTTGTCTTTGCCCTGCTTTTCAAACAGGCGGTGCAGGAGGACATCGACCAGGCCACCAAACGGCTGGGAGCCGACATTGTCATTGTGCCTGCCAAGGCAAAATCCATGGCAGAGGAGTTTATCCTTGAGAGCAAGGAAAAGATCTTCTACATGGACAGGGACATATACGATGAGATCAAGGACATGGAGGAGATTGCCGCCTCCACCTACCATGTCTACCTCAACACCCTTGACTCTGGCTGCTGTTCAATCATTGAAGGCCAGATTGTCGCCTTTGACCAGGACAATGATTTTGTCATCAAGCCCTGGATTGACAACCCTGTCCCCCTCAAAAAGGGTGAGGTCTATGTGGGCAATTATGTCTGGGAATATCTAGGCCTCATTGACACCATGGCCCTTTTTGGCCAAGAGATACGAATGATTGGCCACCTCGAGACCACGGGCACCGGCCTTGACCATGGCCTGTTCATGCGGCTCCAAGACCTTGACGACATTACGGACGAGGCCCTGGGCATCTATAAACGCGGCCAGATATCCATTGTTTTTCTCAAGATTAAGGAGGGCTATGATATTGACCGGGTGGTGGCCAGCATCCGTGACATCAACCCACGTGTTGGCATCATGACCAGTGGCAATATCGGCGCTGACGTGCGCACCACCCTGCGCGACATTGTCCGCGTCTTCACCATTACCATTCTCATATCATCCCTCCTTGCCACCCTCCTGGCCTGGTCCACCTTTTCCGCCCTGGCTAACGAGAGGCGCCGCGAGGTTGGTATCCTGCGGGCCCTTGGCGCCAAGAAATCCCACATCATTTCCCTCTTCATCAGTGAGGCCTTTTTCATCAGTATTATCGGCGCCACCCTGGGGGTCTTTGCCGGTCATTACCTCATCTATTTTCTGGCAGAAGACTTCCACCTCCTCAACAGCCTGAGCGCAGCCCCCTGGCTCTCCAGCAAAAACATTATCATCAGCACCATTGGTTGCCTGGCAGGGATCTTTATCTGCCTGACCGGCGCCGCCCTACCCGTCTTCCGCCTGGCCCAGCTGGAGCCCCTCCTTGCCATTAAAGAGGAGTAGGTTTTTTAAGGCTGAAGGCTGAAGGCTGAAGGCTGAAGGCTGAAGGCTGAAGGCTGAAGGCTGAAGGCTGAAAAAGTTGATCTTGCTGACTCGAGTGCGTC
>JAUVQZ010000109.1 GCA_030597865.1 Pseudomonadota bacterium
GGCATTAGTGCCGGTTGGCCCGACAAATTGCAGCTTGTAGTCCAGCTTGCGTGGTTTTAAAATATTGTCCACAAAGGTTTGGATGAATTCTCTTTTGGCAACTGTCGCCATATCAAGTGCATGGCCAATACCGTTGTCTTGCAGGTACTTAATCACGGCTTTATTAATGATCGGATTGTTATGGCCGTAATTGAGGGCCCCAGCCCCTGCAAAAAAGTCTATATAATGTTTGCCATCCTCGTCCCAGATTTCTGCCCCTTGGGATGTGGCAAAGGTGGTTGGGAAGGAACCAATATAGCCACGAACCTCTGATTCGTATTGTTCAAACAGTGCTAAAGACATGGTTTTACTCTTTTAAGTTGTGGATTCGATTAAGGTTCGGCCCTTGGAAGCCGTGAATGTGTAGAGCAGTTCTGCTTCGTGGGTATCCCCACCAAATTGATCAGCCGTCAGGTAGGTTTCTTGGCTGATTTCTAAATCGTAACAGCTGGCAAAATTACTAAAAAAATTGAAGGAAGCAGTGTTGGAAGGGCTAATAGTCGTAGATAATGTGTCCACGGTAGGGTGGTGGGCCTGATTTTTTATGAGGGTCCGTAAAAGCTCTTTGGCCAGTTTTTTGCCGCGCATATTGGCGGCAACGGCAACTTGCCAGACGAAGAGGGTCTGGGGGGCATCGGGACGAATATAGCCGGAGATGAAGCCTACTGTTTTACCGTTGAACTCGGCCAGCACACAGGTGTCGGCAAAGTGGTCGGCCTGCAAAAAATACAAATAACGGGAGTTGAGATCTAACGGTGGGCAGTTTTTGACGAGGTTGTAAATCGCCGGGCCGTTATCTAGATGGGGCTTTCGGAAAATGACACCTTGCAGGTGCTGCTCACAGGTCTCCATGAAGAATGGTGGTCGTTTTTGAAGGTTGAAATTCAACCAATCGTAAACATAGAAAAATGGTCAATGCAAAAAAAGCACACCAAGGACTATGAATTTTACGCCAGTATGACAAGCAAAATCGGTACCTTGGGGTTAATGCCATACGATTGATTCCGAAGGGGTATCCCTTGGGGTTAGACTCGACCGCAAAGGGGTCTGCAAGTGGGGGGCGCCTAAACGCAAATGAAAAGGTGTGAAATACAACACCAAAAAAAGAGAGCGTTACCCTTTTGGGGTATAAATTTTAGCGAACTATAACAAAAATACGCCAAAATTCAAGAGGATAAGTTTTCTATATTGCTGTGCTGTGGTTAACCCCTTGACTTAGAATCAATTTTTGGGGCTGGTGAGGTTGAAGTGGCGAGTATGCCGTGGTGATCAAAAGCAAAGGCTCTGCCGAAGAGATCGGCTGGGCCTTTGCTTTTTGTTGAAGACCTAAGGAGGGGCTTGGCTTAAAAATGGTACTGCAGGTAGACGGAGTTGTAATTGCTGCCGCCTTTGATGTCGCCGAACATGGAGGAGCTGCCGAAGATTCCCGAACGATGGTGGATGGAGTAGCCGAGCCAGACATCATCAAGGGCTTCAATGGCAAGGGTTTGCCCCAGGTCAATATCAAGGGAGAGGTCGAGAAAGAGGAGCCATTTGCTGGCCTTCAGCTCCTTATCATCCATCTCCACCTGTTCGATATGGCTGATCTCTGCGGCATAGGAGAGACCTTCGCCAATGCCGAGACGCCAGGTGAAGGGCCAGGCAAAGGTGTAATAACTCTTGAAGGCCAGTATATATTCCTGGCCAGACTCCTGGGGGCCGGAATTCCAATGCCAGGCAACCCCCGGGGTAAGGTAGGTTTTGATAGGCATGCCAAAGAGATCATCAGCAAGGGGATGGCCGTAGAAGATGGAGGTGAGTTGGTTGTTGTCGGTGTCCCGTTCCCGGTTAAAGGTGATAATGTCACTCAGGTCAGAGGCAGTGGCCCAGCCCTGGGCCACTCGGATGTAGGGCTTGGCATCAATGGCCGATTTGCAGATGGTGGTGCTGCCGTTTTGATAGCTGATGCCCAGGAAGATATTATTTTGGAAGTCATCCTCGACATAGAAGGAGTCCCGGGCGGCATCACCAAGCCAGGTGGCCTCCAGTGAGCCGAGCAAAAAGACGTCGTCAAAGAGGTGATACCTGGCCTCGACACCGACGCTGATGTCCATGCCGGCACCGATATCATCCATGCTCAGGCCGTAATAATAATCGTTGAAGCGCCCATCCTTGAAGCGTAGATTCAGGTACGGGTTCACGGCAACAGGCCCGCCGTTTATCTCCAGGCCGGCCCGCCAGTTTGACGACAGGCGTTGTCTCTCGTCTGCCATGATATCCACCTCAAAGTAGAGGGGGTCCTGGTTGGGCTGATAATGAAGCTGGAGCCCCCAGTCAAGGACATCGGTGTCGATCTGGGCATCATAGGCATCGTCCGGGACATCAAAGAAGCGCCAGCGGGCCAGGAGTCGCAACTGCCAATCGTCACGGCTCAGCAATTTGACACCACCCTCAAGGCCATCGAGGTAGAGGTATTCATCCTCATAATAGAGGAGGGGGACTAAGTCGTGGAGGGTGGAGCTGTCTCCTTTAAAGGGGCTGGAGGCCACCCGTACCCCAAAGCCGATCCCCCATTTTTGTTCCTTGCACTCAAGGACCGAGGGGGTTTCATTTGGTTGGGGTGGCACAGCCTCCTGGGCCAGGACCTGGAAGGCGTAAACAGGGGAAAGGGCCAGGAGGAAAATACTCTTTATGATTTTTTTCATGACAAGGGGGGCTGGGTGGAAGGGGCTGTGGGTTTAGGAGAGAAGGATAAAAGGACTTTAGATATTGGTTCGCTGGATAGGTACTCAGGTTGATGGGAGTGCTTAAAATATGGCGATAGTTTTAACTGTGTAACCACCGAAGCAATATGTGTGCCCATTTGGGGGGTGACTATACCATAAATTCACCTTTGGCAAACCACTTTTGCACGCCGAAATTTACGCCTGGCTGGCCTGCTTTTTCGGCATCTTTAGTGGCTATGCTTGACAGCCTTTCCAAGGCCCCGATATAGTGGGTAGATGTCTATGAAGCGCAAAGTACACGGGGTGTTGATGGTGTTTGCCACCCTGTTTTTTTTGAACGGTTGTACCTCTCTGGTCATCACCAGGGTGGTCGGTCCTACGGTGGACAACCTCCAGAGGCAGAAGGATGTTGATCTCGTCTGTGAGGGGGCCCCTTCTTTTCTGCTCATGATCGATAGCTTGCTGGCCTCCAAGCCGGATGACAGAAAGCTGCTGATAACCGCCACCCAGGCTTACGGAGCCTATATTGCCGCCCTTGATGTCTGCGGCCGCCAGGAAAGGGCCGGTGTGCTCAGTGAAAAGTCCCGGGAGTATGGTCTTGGCCTCCTTGTCCAGGCCGGGGTCTGCAAGGGGAGCAAGGTGCCGGTGGACGTCATGCGCCGGAATCTGCAGAGTTTCGGTAAGGCAGATGTCCCCTCCCTTTTTTGGGGCGCCTATGGCTGGGCGGCCTGGCTCCAGTATCAAAAAGGGGCTCCGGCCGCCCTCGCCGATTTTCTGCGGGTTGAGCAGATCATGCTGCGGGTCGTGGAGGTTGATGAGGGGTTTTATCATGGCAGCGCCCATCTCTTTCTAGGTATGTATTACGGGGCACGATCGGCCATGTTGGGGGGCAAACCTGAGCTGAGCAAATATCACTTCAGACGGGCCCTGGGGTTAAGTAATCGTCAGCTCCTTGCCATCCAGGTTGCCTACGCCCAGAGTTATGCCCGCACCGTCTTTGATCTCGATTTGTACAGAAGTCTCCTGCAGGAGGTCCTTGATTTTAAACTGGCAGACAGGCCTGATCTTTACCTGGCAAATCAGGTGGCTAAGCGCCAGGCCCATCAACTTTTACAAGAGATGGAGCTTGATTTCTAGGCCAGGCGGCCTGGATTTTGTGAGGATCCTCTCCTGGGGCTCCTCATTTAGAGTCCCCTTGGGGGGGGCATAGGGCCCTTTATAGCTTGAAAAAACGTGGTGGCCCATCGCATCAGCCACCTTACTCCCACGGTTTGGGGATCTTTTGGATAGGGCGGGATATATGGAGATTTTTATGGGCGTCAGGATCCGCGGGGTACAGCTTTTCATTATCGTCTTGCTCCTGGCTTCTGCCCAGGTCTGCTGTGCTGCCCCGAAATACCTCTTCAAGGTGGCCTCGGTGGCCCCGGAGGGGAGTGTCTGGGCTCAGCATTTTCGTGACTTTGTCAAAGAGGTGGGGGCAAAGAGCAACGGCGATATAGGTTTTCGGGTATACCTCGGAGGTTCCATGGGGGACGACCGGGTCATGTATCGTAAGATGCAGGTGGGGCAGCTCCATGGCGGTGGGTTTACGATGACCGGTATTGGCGCTGTGGTTCCTGATTTCAGGGTGATGGGCATCCCCTTTCTCTTTCGTTCATTTGAAGAGGTTGACCTGGTCCGGAAGGGGCTGGATGTGTTGGTGAAAAAGGCCTTTGCGGAAAAAGGCATGGAATTTCTAGCCTTTACCGAGGTTGGTTTTGTCTATACCATGTCCACCTCAGCCATCACCACCGTGGCCCAGCTCCAGGCCAGTAAATGTTGGCTGCCAGAGGGTGACCCTGTAAGCGCTGAATTTTTCTCTGCCATTGCTGTTTCTCCCATTCCCCTTACCATTCCAGATGTTCTTACCTCTCTGCAGACAGGGATGATCGATACGGTGTTTAACGGGCTCTATGGCTCCATTGTTCTGCAATGGTTCACCAAGGCGAAGTTTATCACTGATACGCCGTTTGGCTATGCCTATGGCGCCTTTCTTCTTGATGGCCGGAAATTTAACAGTATGCCCCCTGACTATGCAGAGATTGTTAGGGATGCTGCGTCCAGGCATTTTCAGGCCTTGCTGGTGGATACCAGAAAGAGCAATTTTGACTCACGGGCTGTTCTCAAGGAAAATGGCGTGGTGTTTGTTGAACCCAGCCCGGAAGCCCTCCAGGAACTGGTGGACAGGCGTGATGAGGCTGTCATCCGCATGACTGGTCAGGCCTTTTCAAAAGAAATTTATGATGAAACCGCCCGCCTTCTCAAAGAGAGCAGGGAATAACCTGGATCTGCCTGCGGCAAGGCCGTCCGTTTTGAGCCGTCAACAAACATGGTTGTATAGGGGATGACCTTCAACGTTATTGTCAAGAATGCAGGAAAAACCCTCCAACGTCTTGAGGAGGGCTTTCTCTGTCTGCTTTTGCTGACCATGATTGTTCTGGCCGTTGCCCAGATCGTCCTGCGCAGCTTTTTTTCAGGCGGCTTTCTCTGGGCAGATCCTTTCCTGCGCTATCTCGTTCTGTGGAGCGGTATGTTCGGCGCGGCCCTGGCCACCAAGAAGGGCAAACATATAGCCTTGGACGTTGTTTCCTATCTGCTTCCAGAGGAGGTGCAGCCATGGCTTAAATGCCTGCTTGATTTTTTTTCCTTCCTGGTTGCCCTGCTGCTTTCCTATGCGGCCATTATTTTTGTGAGAAATGAGGCGGAGTTCGGTGCCTCAGTCTTGCTGTTTGTGCCGTCCTGGTGCTGGAATCTTGTTTTTCCCCTGGCCTTCGCCCTGATAGCCCTTCGTTTTTTGAGCGCCACTCTTACTGATCTTCTTGTTCTATGCGGAAGAAAAGAAGGGCAGAAGCCTCGATTGGGTCTGAAACCGTGACTCTTCTCAAGTTTTTCATCCTCTTTCTGGCCCTGCTCGGCACGCCTCTTTTCATCATCATCTCCGCCCTGGCCCTCTTCTCTTTCTATGGTGAGGGCATCGACATCTCGGTGGTTATTATCGAGATGGCACGCCTGGCCGATACCCCGTTGCTGTTGTCATTACCCCTGTTTATCTTTGCCGGCACCCTGCTGTCTGAGAGTGGCGCCCCCCAGCGCATGTTACGGGTTTTTCAGCTTCTCCTTGGCTGGATGCCTGGTGGGCTGGCCGTGGTTTCGCTGGTGGTCTGCGCTGTTTTTACCGCCTTTACCGGCGCCTCAGGGGTGACGATTTTTGCCTTGGGTGGCCTGCTTATGCCGGCCCTTCTTAGGGACAGGTACTCTGAAAAATTTTCCCTGGGTCTCATCACCTCTTCGGGCAGCCTGGGCCTTCTTTTTCCGCCGAGTCTGCCCCTCATCCTCTATGGCGTTATTTCCGGGGCCAGGATTGATCATCTTTTTCTGGCTGGTATCCTGCCGGGGCTGCTCATGCTTGCCCTGCTGGTGGGGTACAGTATTAAAAAAAGTCCAGCTCCTGTGACACAATATCAAGCGCCAACCAGGGCGGAAATTTTTGCCGGACTTCGTGACGCAGCCTGGGAGCTGCCCCTGCCAGTGATTGTCCTCGGCGGTATCTACGGCGGTATCTTTGTGGCCGGTGAGGCCGCAGCAGTGACCGCCCTTTATGTCATTGTCGTGGAGGTCTTTATAAAAGGTGATGTCTCCTTTGCCCGGCTGCGGAAGAGCATGATCCAGAGCATGATGCTCTTTGGCGGCATCCTGGTGATTCTGGCCGCCTCCATGGCCTCCACCAATTATCTGGTGGACATGCAGGTACCCACTCGCATCTTTGAGTTCATTAAGCAGTATATTGACAATAAATACACCTTCCTCCTGCTCCTTAATATCTTTCTGCTCATTGTCGGCTCCATGCTGGATATTTTTTCCGCCCTGGTCCTGGTGGTGCCACTGATTGTCCCCATCGCTGAAGGGTATGATGTGAACCTTATTCACCTGGGAATCATCTTTTTAACAAACCTGCAGATTGGCTATTGCACGCCGCCGGTGGGCCTCAACCTCTTTTTGGCCTCCTATAGGTTCGACAAACCAGTGGTCCAGCTTTATAGCGCCACTCTGCCCTTTCTCCTCCTCTTAATGGTAACCCTGCTGCTCATCACCTATTTCCCCCTTCTAAGCCTTTTTCTGGTGGGGTTGTGGGGGTAGTAAGGGGTTGTTGGTTACAGAAAGAGGGGTGGCTCCCCTCGTCTGAACAGCATCTGGCGTTTTTTAAGTGGATTCTCTGCTGATTATTAGCCTGTCAGTTTAACCGTCGGCAGCATCACGGCATAGGCCTCATTAGGTGTTTTCCGGCCCAAACTCGAATGCGGCCTGGATAGGCTGTACCAATCCATGTTCTTCAAGGGGAGCAAACAGCCCGTTGCCGTGGATGCCCTGGCAGATCACGAGTGCGGGGGGGGTGGCGCAATTTCCCGCAGGCGAGAACCCGGTGTATGTGGGTATTTGGTGACATTGAAGGCCTGAATGGCCTGGGGTGGGAGGGGGGAGAAAAAAACAAAAAAAAAGGGCAGGACTGTCGGTAAAGATTTGCACGGTGACAGTCCCGCCCTGGGGGCACAAGGTATGTGGTGTTGGTCAGCTAGTGGATGGTGTCTTGGTCGGTGGAGAATCGTCTGAGCATGTCATCGATCTGCTCCTGCTGGTCTGCTGAAAGGTTCATGAACTGCAGACCAACTCGGCGGATAATAGACTGACCATGTTGCTCTGGAGGTATGAGGTCATTGACATAGGCGATCCGGCAGGGGATCTGGCCCAGCAAAAACCCCTCAAGGTTATTAAGGAGATTTATCTCAGCCATCTCCTCGCAGTCGGAGCCCTTATGGGCCAGGTACTGCAATGCTATACCTGTTTTGCTGATATTACGTATTTCGCAAAAACTGGTAGAGCTGAAGGCGACAAATCCCTGCTTGAGGTGATAACGAGCTGATTTTCTGGCTTGCACCTGTCCGACCATGGCGTGGGGAGATGAAGTCTTAGGAACATATGGCGTTGCAGTCTGTTCCATGATGTTCATCCCCGCATTTAAAAAAAATTAGCAATAGCTCCTTCAGTCTTGAGGCACAATCTACGATATCTTCCTGGCGGCGACAATTGGCAGAGTGTTTAAAAAACATCTAGGCGAAACGCTTAGGCCCTGTGTGCATGACACCAACGTAAAAATGTAGATGTTGTGCAGGGCTCCACTGGCTAAGGAGTGTCTTGGAGCTGTAAGGGGTCTTATACCCGAAGGGTAGGGAAGGGTATGCACCCTGGGGTTACGGCATTTGGGTCTGGGCGTTGAGCTGGTCACGGAGACGGACAGTGAGTTCGCTGGTGGTCTTGCAGGAGAGCTTTTTCATGATATTGGCCCGGTGAACCCGGACTGTTTTTGGGCTGATAAAGAGAATCTGGCCGATTTTGGCAGTATCAAAACCCTGGGCAATGAGATGGCTGATCTCCTGCTCCCGGGGGGTGAGGGGGGTGCCCTCGTCCGTGGCCATGGACGGATCCTTGCCGGTAATGATGTAGTCGATAATTTTGGTGGAGGCGGTGGGGCTCAGGTGCGTATTGCCGCTGTGAACCTGTCTGATGGCGGTTTCCAGCTCGGTGGCGGGGTCAAGTTTAAGGACAAAGCCCTTGGCCCCGGCCTGCATGGCCTGCTGGATGAAGTCAGAGTTCTCATGCATGGTGTACATGACGATCTTGGTGCGGGGCGAGATTGACCTGATGCGCGGGATCATCTCTATGCCGCTCAAGCCCTTCATGGTGATGTCAAGAATTGCGACATCCGGTTTTGTCCTGTCAATAAGCCGTAATCCCTCGATGCCGTCGCCGGCCTCACCAACCACTTTTACATCTCTAAGTTCAGAAAGCAGACTGACAATGCCCTGGCGCAGCAGATGGTGATCATCCACCAGAACAGTGGTAATAGGGGTGGGGGATTCTGTCATGTTGTCACGGGTGATTATAGTATGGCAGGCACGGTGCCTGATGATTCCTTCTTCTGGATAATAATTTCAACCCCCATGGAGAGAACATACGGTAAAAAATAATCTTTGCCATCATTAATTGATTTTTGATCTTCTCGATAAGGCTGGACTTCTAGATGGCCAGGGCAGTGTCAGCATCGGCATGGAAGATAGGCAGGCGAATGGACATTGTCGTGCCCCGTCCTTCCCTGCTTACCACGTCTATCCTGCCGTTATGGCGCTTGATGATGCCGTAGATGACGGCAAGGCCCAGTCCGGTTCCCTCCACCTCGTCCTTGGTGGAGAAAAATGGTTGGAAGATGGCGTCTCGATGCTCTTTCTTGATGCCTCTGCCCGTGTCTTTGACATCAACCTGGACCATATCTCCCACCTGGAGGGTGGTGATGGTGAGAGAGCCCCCTGCCAAGCCCATGGCATGGGTGGAGTTGTTAAACAGATTGAGCACCACCTGCTTGAGCTGGTCGGTAACACCGATGATGTCAGGGAGCATCGGTGCATAATTACGGTGGACTGTGATATTATGCTGGTCGAAGTTTTTATTGCAGAGAAGGATCATGCCGTCGAGGATTTCATGGATGTTCGCGGCCTCGATTTTACCGGTGGAGGGACGATTAAAGTCCTGCAGGTTTTTGATCAGGCCCTTGATGCGGTCACACTCCTCAATGGCCATGGCCGCCATTTCACCCTCGCCCTTATTGAGCCGGCCACGCATGAGCATGTTGAC